>CAXCBS010000025.1:0-12023 GCA_963980845.1 uncultured Candidatus Peregrinibacteria bacterium
CCAGATGGGATATTACAGCGGATGTTCACTTTAGGTTCAACCCTACTAAGTTCCCTACGCGTCTAATAGCGGGTAGGACTGCCAAAGCGCAGCAGAAAGCCACAAAGGCCTCCGCACACACTCAACAACGTCAAGGTGGTGCCGGGGGGCAGGATTGAACTGCCGACACCAAGATTTTCAGTCTTGTGCTCTACCACTGAGCTACCCCGGCTAATTTTGACGGAGCAATTCTATAGGAGCCACACGTTCCGTGCAACAAAAAACAACAAAAAGTTGGCCTCTCCAGACTAAATCCGCTAAAATAAACCCAATTTAACCCTCTCGAACATGCTATCCCTTCAGTTTCTGGCCATTTTACTTGGTTCTATTATTATTGCCACGCGTTTGCCCGGCATTTTTTATCCTAAGGATTTTGCTAAAGTTATTAAAAAATATCTAAAAGACGAGCAGCTGCTCCGTGTTTTTTCTATGATTCCATTTATGTTTGCCATTGCAATTATTGCGGCTAAACCAATGTTTACTTATGATTCAACCTTGGTGATGTCAGCTCTTGGATGGCTCCTGTTGGTAGCCGCTCTATATATGATGTGGGAACCAGAAATGTTACGAAAAAGAGCGATTAATATGCTCAAAAAACCAGGTTTAGTCCAAGCTGCTTGTATCGTGGCTGTTTCAATTGGAATAGCGCTTATTTACCTGGGAATTACTGTGTATTAGCCTATTAAAGGTGAAACTGTTCAAAATAAATCTGCTCCTCGTTGACTCCATTCGCGAGGAGTATTTTTTTTGTGTCATCAATCATGGGTTTGCCACCGCATAAGTAAAAATCAGTTTCATTATCAAATTCTACCTCTGGCAAAATATTGGTTACTCGGCCGCGAGAGCCATCCCAGTTTTCAGAAGGTTTCGATAAAGTAAGAACAAATTCAAAATTTGGATGAGCTGCCGCTAACGCCTCAAAATCCTCCTTATAAAAAATATCCTTTTCATTCCGCACTCCAAAATAAAGCGTCACATTACGTTCCGCGTCCGCAGCCAGAGCAGATTCAATCATGGTACGGAGCGGAGCCACTCCAACACTTGTTGCTACAAAAACCAATTTCTTCTCGGGAGGAGATTTCAAAACAAAATATCCAAAAGGACCCTGCACATCAATTTTCTCTCCTACTTCAATCTTATCCAAAAGGGGAGTCAGCCTCCCATCCGGCACAATTTCAATATTCAAAATCAACTCACAATGCTTGCCCCCTGGCGCCCGTGCAATTGAATATGCCCTACTCAATTCACCAACTTTGAGTAACACAAATTGCCCGGATTCATACTCAAAACAATCACCATAACACGGCAATTCCAACACAAAATCGCGCACCTTTGCGGTGAGGATGTTTTTTTCTTTTAAATGCGCCTGATACGTGGCTGGTAAACTCATGCTGTCATCTTACACTTTACAAACAGATCAGAAAACATTATATTTCTCTCCTTAAATTTAGTTGAATGTCGCGTATTTTTGAAAAAACAGATACTCCTCGTAGGGCGGTAGCTTCTACCTTTGCTAGTGCTGTTCGCCATGATCCCCGTGAAAACGGGATTTGCAATAAGCTTACAGGAGCTTGGTTATCTATCCCTGGGATTTTAAATTTCCCTCGGACAGAAGAAGTAGAAGCCCTAATTGCAGAACGAGTTGATAAATTAAATAAGGTTTATAGGCCGCACGCTATTCAAGTTGGGCAAGAAATGATCGCTCTTTTAGATCAAGCTCGTAGTGTGCAAGATTTGCGTCGCCTTACTGCTGCCAAAATTTGCGCCGCCGGAGCTGTTCGTAATCATTTTTTGGAGATGAAAGGAGAGCTCCCGCTAGATCTAGATCTTCCAACTTTACGCTCTTGTTTAGAGTGGCAAGTTGCACAGCTTAGAAAAGAAGAATAAACTACTTATTACATGAACATTATCAGTGACATTTTCGCCCGCGTAATTCTCGTTCTTTCTAATTTAGGCGAGACTTTTTGGGAGCATTTAACCTTGTCGCAATACTCTTTTTGGCAGACCGCGGTTGATATTTTTATTGTGGCTCTGCTTTTTTACTGGCTGATTACGCTACTTAAAGGGTCACGCGCGGTTCATATTTTAACTGGGCTTGCTATTCTTGGTGTTTTTTATACCTTGAGTGGATGGTTTGAACTGCTGGCTGTTAATTGGATTTTAAGTCGAATTTTCCCAGTTATTTTGTTGGCTATTCCTATTATTTTCCAAAAAGAACTTCGGCGCGGACTCGAGCATCTTGGCAAAGCGCCACTTTTTGGCGGTGAAATTGAAGCCTCGGACCAGATTATTAGTGATTTAGTTGAGGCTAGTCATGAGTTATCTAGGAATCGCCACGGCGCATTAATTGTACTTGAGCGAAACATTAGACTCGAGGAGTATCTTGAAACCGGAAGAGAATTAGACGCCCATATTTCGAAAGATCTTTTACTTAGTATTTTCCATCCCAAAACTCCGCTGCATGATGGGGCGGTAATTATTCGTGGTCGGAAATTAGCGGCGGCGGGTTGCACTTTGCCCCATGATTTTAAGAAATACGACGCCCAGTATGGCACTCGTCACAAGGCTGGCATTGGCTTATCTGAGTCCACTGATGCGGAGGTGATTATTATTTCCGAAGAACGCAAAACAATTTCTTATGCTCGTAACGGAGGAATCCAAGAAATTACTCCCGAACAACTTCAAACCAAACTTACCAAGATTTTTAAACCTAAAAAGAAGTCATGATTCGTCGCTTTTTCACTAAAAACTTACACCTTAAAATCCTTGCCTTGGCGGCGGCCTGCGTGTTCTGGTTTTTTGTTTTAAGTAGTGAAAACACTTTTTACGCTTTTCCAGACCATCTTTCGATTGAACCTTTTAATGTTCCCGAAGGCCTAGCTGTGGTTAATGAACTTGGAACTGCGGAAATCACAGTCCGTGCCTCGCAAGAAGTTTACAAAGCTTTAACTCCAGAAAACTTCACGGTTTATGTTGATTTGCAAAATCTTGCCGCCGGTAGTAAACAAGTCGACTTATCTGTTAATTCCAAAAAAACCGATGTTAGTGTGGTTAGTATTTCACCCGAAACAATTACCGTTGTTCTAGAAGATCTCACCACCAAGGACGTGCCCTTAACTTATGCCTTAGCCGGTGATCCCGCTGAAAACTATTCTGCGCTACTAAGCGACCCAGGTCCCACTACAATCACAGTTAGTGGTGCCGAGAGCGTGCTGGCAGAAATAGATTCCGCGGTGGCCACGCTTAATTTGCAGGGCGATGAAACAGAGACCACCACCGCTACCACCATGATTGTTGTTTTGGATGAAGACGGAGACGAACTAACCACCTTAGAATCAAGCCCAGCAGAGGTTGACTTAACTGCTCAAATCACTCTGATGGAAGCACAAAAAACCATAGGAATAAAAGTTGAAATAGGGGACTTAAAAACCGGTTATTTAGATTCCATAAAAACAAGTCCTTTAACTATTCAGGTCAAAGGCGACGCAGATTTACTCGAAGACATCACGTACCTCACCACCGATCCCATTGATATTCCCGCTGGCAAAGAGGTTTACAAAACGGATGCTACTTTTGTTCTCCCAGAGGGAGTTACTCTTGTAGACAATGAAACCAAAGTTGAAGTTACTCTAACGCTTGGTGGGCTCTAGGTTTTTCATGTAGAGCATTTGCGTTGGGTAAGCAAACTCAATCTTAGCTTTTTCAAATGCCTGTTTAATGGCCAAATTAATATCATTTTGCGTTTTCTGACCTTTCTCCAAATCCGTATCCTTGATCCAATAAGAAACTTCAAGATCCAATCCCGAAGCTGAAAAAGTCTTAAAATAAGCTCGGCAGTGATTTTCTACACCTTTGTGCTCTTTAATAATGTCTTTGATAATTTTAACACCCTCTTTCATCTTGGTATTCGAAGTGTCATAAACCACAGACAAAACTAAATCCGCTCGACGTTTTGGTCGTCTAGAAAGATTCTCTACCGTCACCGAAGCCAATTGACTATTTGGCACAATTAATTCAGTCCCATTCACAGTTTCAAGGCGCGTGCTCCGCAGCCCAACCGATTTAATAGTACCGTCAAATTCCTTGGTTTGAATATAATCTCCAACCTTAAAAGTCTTGTCAGCAAACAATGAAATCGACCCAAAAAAGTTAGAAAGAGCATCTTGCGCCGCCAGTGCCACAGCCAAACCACCAATACCTAGTCCAGCGAGTAGCGAGCTAATATTATATCCCAGATTACTCACAATCATCAGCGCCACAATTGCCCAAACCGCCAGTTTTATAATTCGACTCAAAGTCGGCATCATAGTTTTATCTAAAATATGATTTTTAGTGGAATACGGGATCCAATATCGTTCCATTACAAAATCTAAAATTTTCAAAATCGAACCAGTTGTTTTAATCGTTACCAGCACTAAAATCAATCGCTCTACAAACACATCAACCTGCTCTGCTAAAGTTAAAATCCGCGTGGCATACAAAAAAATCACCATAAAAACTACAAAAGTCCCCAGATTCCGGAAAACCTCAATCGAAAAGTCATCAATTTCAGTTGCAGTTCGACGCGTTAATTTGGTTACATATCGGCCAAGAATAAGCGAAAAAATACGGGCTGCGGCCCAACCCAACACAAGCACCAATAGAGCCAATAGGACTTGGTCCATAGTGTTGTTTAAGAAGGAAACAGAGCGGACTGACTCTAAACTTGCCACCAGGCTGGATTGAAGAAGAGAAAAAAAGTTCATAGGAAGGGCTTAGATTTTACCTATTCAATCTAAAGGATTCCCCAAAAAACTCAAGTTTTCCTTGTGCGCATTTTTTGCTACCCTATAAACATGAAAGCCCTCCATTGTTTACCAATTCAGGCCCGCTCCATGAAGGAGCTTAATGAGCGCATCCACGACGCCGAAGACAAAGCCGATATTATTGAAGTCTGGCTCGACTCAGTTGAAGATCTTCGTTTAGCGGAACTGTTTTTTGAAGAAGCTGACGTAAAACTCCCATTTTTATTTGTAAATAAATTGCCTTCCGAGCGTGGCGATTTTATGGGAACTCCAGATGAGCACGCCGAAATTCTGCGTGAAGCATTTGAGCGCGGCGCTCACTATGTAGATGTAACTCATGAAATTGATCCCGCGCACCTCAAAACAATTACTAGTGCCAAGCAAAAACACTCCAAACTTATAATTTCCTATCATAATTTCGAGCAAACTCCAGATATTGCGAGTCTGCAAAAAATAGTTAAATCGGCCCACAAAAAAGGCGCTGACCTCGTTAAAATCGCTACTTTTGTATCTGATCGCGACGAAAATACCGTGCTTTTTGATCTCACTAAATGGGCCGAGGACCAAGAAATCCCGATCATTACCGTGGGGATGGGGGAGGAAGGACGTTTGTCACGCATTGTTTGCCCCTTACTCGGTTCTGAAATCTATTACGCCCCACTTAAAAACGGTGAAGAAACCGCTCCCGGCCAATTTACCAAAAAAGAACTAGCCACCATCTGGCACGCGATGGAGTTGATGTAAGACGCTTAAGTCTGCTATCCTACGCCGCGTCATAACTTATTAAATATGGGACTTCAAATCGCAATCGTCGGCTTACCAAATGTCGGCAAATCAACACTTTTTAATGCTCTTACCAAATCTGGTGGGGCTGAAATTGGCAACTATCCTTTTTGTACTATCGATCCTAATGTCGGAGTAGTCGAGGTGCCGGATCCACGTCTTAATCAACTTATTGAAATTACCAATCCCGCGAAAATCGTACCTGCAATTGTTGAGTTTGTAGATGTTGCCGGCCTTGTTAAAGGAGCCTCCGAAGGCGAGGGACTTGGTAATAAATTCCTTTCACATATTAGAGAGTGCGATGCTATTGCTCAGGTAGTTCGTATGTTTGATGATGAGAATGTGACTCATGTGCATGGTGACATTGACGCTAAAAGCGACCGCGAAGTAATCGAGTCAGAGCTCATACTGGCCGATCTTCAAACCCTTGAAAAACGTATTCAAAAATTGGAAAAAGAGGCTCGGAGCGGCGACAAAGATGCCAAAGCACTGCTTGATTTAGCAAAAAAATTAGAGTCAGAATTAAACAATGGGGTTCTTGCGATCCATGTTGATTTAAACGATGACGAAAAGATCCTTTTAAAACAGCTTCAACTCATCACCACTAAGCCTATTATGTACATTGCTAATGTAAATGAGGAGGGAGTGACTTCTTTTGATGAGCAAAAAACACGCACTGAATTGGATATTCATCCTTCTTCTCATATCGTTCCAATCTCAGCCAAAATAGAGCAAGAATTAGGTCAGCTTACTCCCGAAGAAGCACAAGAGTTTCTAGATGAATTAGGGTTAAAACAGCCTGGCCTGCACGCTTTTATTCGTCATGCTTATGATCTTCTTGGCTTGCAAACTTTTTTTACCGCTGGTCCCAAAGAAGTTCACGCCTGGACCATTAAACAAGATTCCAAAGCCCCTCAAGCAGCCGGGGCAATTCACACTGATTTTGAACAAGGATTTATCCGCGCCGAAGTAATCCCGCATCACCACTATGTTGAACACCAGGGAGAGCAAGGAGCCAAAGAAAAAGGACTCATGCGCCTCGAGGGAAAGGATTATGTTGTGCAGGATGGAGATGTGATTTATTTTAGGTTTGCTAATTAGGATGACAAGTTGACCTAAGGGGTTAAATATGTTAAAATAAAAGGATAAAAATAAACATAAAACATGAATTTCGAAAAACTACCTAAACATCCCAAAAAACATTGTGAGATTTTTGAGCCTGGGAAAGAGAAAAATTCCGAGAGTGCGCCTCGGGCCCTGAAAAAAGGCCCCGCCAAGGCCGCTCATTTTGAGGCTAAGGCGCTCAAGGATCAGTCACATGATTTAGATATTTTGTATTCTAGCGAAAAGGGGATTGGTGCCGGAGATTATAAGAAAGCTTTTCACAATTTAGGGGTTGAAATGAGTGAGGAAGAGATTGATGATTTTGCCACTCGCGGCACACAAGAAAAAAGAGAAATTGCGAGCAATCGTTTGTTTGGTAAACGTGTTGGGCCAAATATGCGACCTAATGAAAAGCAGCGTGCCATGATGGATGACATTAATAGAGAAGATTTTGAGGATCATCCCGAGGGAGGTAAGCAGTTTAGGCTTTCATTTATTAAGCGCGCCCAGCAGAGGATTCGTCGTAATGAGATGGTTTTAGAGAAAGTCAGAAATCGGGAAGGTGCTTTTACTGATTTTACTGATGAGGAGGCCGCTGATCACATTGCTCAAATTGAGGCTCAAATAGCGAGAGACAGGTGGCGCATTACCCTTGCCAGAAGTAGCCGTGCCAATCAAACCGAAATTGCTGAAATTATTGATGAGTACAAGTCTTTAGAAGAGCAAGATTTAACTGATGAGGAACTGGCCGCGGCTGAAGCGGAATTATTTAGTCGAGTTGACCGGATGTATCAAGCAGTTATGGCCGAAGCGAGCCAAGCTAATGAAAAATCAGATAGCATTGATGAAGAAGTCGCAGGGTCTGTTACAGAAGAAGAAAGTGCCGAAGTAGAGCAGCAACTTGCGCTCACCGAGGGCGATGAAATTAAGGGGAAAAACAGCAGCGGCGATGTGATCATTGCTTTGGGAGAGAATATTCGTTGCGCTTATGATATTGCTGGTGCTGAAATTGAATGGATAAAAATTAATATTAGCGGCCGGGAATATTTGCATCGCGCTCCCGAAAACAGCATTACTCCGGGTAATTTTCGCGATGAATTAGGTGAAACCCGATTAGCCGCAGTTTGTAATTATTACGATCTGCCTTTTGATAAACCAAACAGAGATAAGTTGGTTGAAGTATATCGGGGCAACGCCGAAGTAAGGGATATGGTGGAAGGTGAAGAATATGACACTTTCGATTATTCCGAAGATTACACCGATGGATTTGAGGACGATCTAATCAGTTTTCTAGAAAACCTGCCAATTCATCCTGGAGAGTCTGTATCCGAAGCTTTTGTGTCACGCGGATTAATTGTGAATGAATCTGATTTGAGCACTGAAAAATTGGGAATGCTAGCGCGAAGATGGGCTGTTTTAGGAGAAGATATGAACACTGCTAATATACAAGAAGTTTAATCAAATAAGTTAATATGCTGATAATTCCAGCCCTTTACATTGAAAATGGAAAAGCAGTGACTCTTTATAAGGGCCATGACAACGCGCAAAAAAAAACTTATTCCAGGTCGCCCTTAAATATTGCCAAAGATTTTGCCAGTAGGGGCGCCGGACTAATCCAGCTTATTGATCTAGATGGTTCACGGGCCGGCGCCCCCCAAAACCTCAAGCTCATCCAAAAAATCGCCACCGAAACCGGCACCAAAATCGAAGTTGGCGGCGGAATTCGCACTCTCGAAGATATAGACGCCCTAATGCAACGCGGTATTAGCCGCGTCATCCTTGGGGTAACAGCCCGCAATATTATCCCTGCTGCTCTCGAGAAATACGGCCCAGACCGCATTGTTTTTGGCATCAAGGCCAAGCGAAATATGATAGTTGATTCCGATAGTCTGAGTGAAAATAGTGACCAAGTTATCGACATAGCCAAGAGCGTAGCAGAGCTAGGCGTTAAGCATATTGTTTACAAGGATTTAGAGAAACAAGGCACGCTTTATCATCCCAATTACGACGACGTTGATCGCTTAATCATCGCTCTCCCAGATGTTTATATTTACTCCTCTGGAGGCATTGCATCTATGGAGGATTTTAATATTCTAAGCGGCATCGGTGCCGCCGGAGTAGTAGCCTGTCGTGCTTTTGTTGAATACAAAATCAACTTGCGTGAAGTTCTTAGAAACTATCAATCTACTGCTTAGCTTTTTCTTTCATTTTCTTCACTTCCAAAACCCCATCAACCGCCTCAATAGAATCAAAAGCGCGGCGTAATTGAGTGAAACTCATAACCTCCAAAGTTAGGATAACGTGAGCCTGGCTTTCTTTTCGGTGACTCGACACGCGAATTTGATAAATATTCACTCCTAGTCCGGCTAATTCAATCCCAATATCACGCAAGAATCCCACTCGATCTTCGGCAATAACCGACACTTTGACCCGGTAATAAGGATCTCCCGCATCACTGGATTTTTCAATCAAACGAGACTGTTTTTTGCGGTACTGCACATCTGAAAGTGCAGTTCTTTTACTGCGGAGTGGCTTACCAAGCAATTGCTTGTCGCTATAAAGCGATTTCATAAATCCTTCCTCCAAAACCGTTCCTTCACCTATCATTTCAATAAAATCATGCCAGTTTGAAGCCTGAAACTCTTTTATAAGTGCTTTTCTTTGGTGGTCAGTAAGGTTTTTGCAATCTCCAAATCCGTATCGGACCAGTTCTTTTTTGAAAAAATCCAATCCCTCATGATAACGCTTGCTAGCAGTTTGTTTTTTAAGCGCATCCTTAATTTTGTTTTTTGCGAGGGTTGTTTGAATTTTTTCAAGCCAAGCACGACGGGGATATTTCTGAGCCTTAGAAGTAATAACTCGCACCGTATCACCAGTTTTTAAGGTTGTTGAAAGCGAAACTTTAATCCCGTTGCGGTAAATTCCCACCGCTCGATTCCCCACATCCGAGTGAATATGATAAGCAAAATCAATTCCATTAGATCCTTGCGGAAGATCAATCACATCCCCATGCGGAGTAAACACAAAAATTCGATCCTGAAAAATATCAATTTTCAAATTCTCCAAAAAATCATAGTTGTTTTTAAGTTCTTTTTGCAGCTCCAAAACTTTTTGCACCCAAGCTGATTGATTTTTCTTGCGTGCTAAATCCGAAGTTGCTCCACGACTAGTCGCTTGTTTGTAAAAATAATGAGCCGCAATCCCGTACTGGGCCTCAAAATGCATCTCATGCGTGCGGATTTGGAATTCAGTTGGAACTCCTTCTACTCCAAACACAGTGGTGTGCAAACTTTGATAACCATTTGCCTTGGGCACGGCAATGTAATCTTTGATCCGACCAGTTCGCGGCCTGAAAAGAGCATGAATAATCCCCAAAACCTGATAACAAGTTTCTTGGTTGTCTACAATTAATCTAAGCGCCAAAATATCATTTAAATCTTCAAGTCTCTGTCCGCGTGAAACCATTTTTCGAAAAACACTATAAAGTGATTTTGGGCGAGCATGGAGCTCAGCCTTAATGGAATGTTGTTTAAGAGCCCTGTTTACAATTTGAACAGTTTCATTAAGTAATTTTTTGTGATGGTCGGCACTACGTGAAAGTTGTTTTTTTAAATCAGCGTACTCTTTTGGATAAATGTATTTGAAACACAAATCTTCTAGGGCGGACTTAAATTCCCAAATTCCTAGCAGATCAGCAATCGCTACATAAATCTCCATAGTTTCCTTAGCAATACGAAGTTGTTTTTCTTTGCGAACATGTTCAAGAGTTTTCATATTGTGTAGTCGATCTGCTAACTTAATTAAAATAACGCGCAAGTCGCGCGCGCTATGTAAGAAAAATTTCTTAAGTGATTCGGTTTGACGTTCCATCATATCGTGTCGGTACTTAACCTTACTCAACTTAGTAACTCCATCAACTAAAAAAGATATCTTCTTACCAAATTTCGTTTCGATATCTTTCTGATTTCGCTCTGTATCTTCTGGTACATCATGTAGCAAACAGGCAATTAACGTATCTTCATCAACATGTAGCTCCGCTAAAATAATGGCACTCTCCAGCGGATGCATCACATACGGTGATCCATCCATTCGCTTTTGACCCTTATGCGCTTCTTTAGCATAAGCATACGCTTCCCTAAGCTTATTTTCTTTTAAATGAGGAAGGTATGTTTGGGCCTTTTTTATGAGAGTTCCGATTTGCATGAAAAAAGGCTAGATGATAGAAATAATTATGTCATATATATGAATAAAATCAAAAACTTTTTAAATATGAAAGTTGCTGTTCTAATTTCTGGGGGAGTAGATAGCTCGGTAGCCTTGCGTCGCTTAATTGATGAAGGGCACGATGTAACTGCCTTTTATTTGAAAATTTGGCTTGAAGATGAGCTTTCTTATCTTGGGGATTGTCCCTGGGAGGAGGATTTAGGTTATGTGCGCCAAATCTGCGAAGAGGCCGGAGTTCCACTTCAAGTAATTTCCATGCAAAAAGAATACTGGGAAGAAGTAGTAGAATACACTTTGGCCGAAGTTAAAGAAGGCCGCACCCCCAACCCTGATATTTTCTGTAATGAGCGGGTTAAATTCGGTCAGTTTTACAACAAAATTGATGACTCTTTTGAAAAAGTTGCCACTGGCCACTACGCCCAAGTTGAGGAAAAAGACGGTCTTTTCTATCTTAAAAAAGCTCCAGACCCTATCAAAGATCAAACCTATTTTCTTTCGCATCTCAGCCAAGCCCAACTTTCTCGCGCCTTATTCCCAATTGGTGATTTATCTAAGCAAGAAGTTCGCGCTTTGGCTCAAAAATATAATCTCCCCAACCAATCTCGCAAAGACAGCCAGGGTATTTGTTTCCTTGGTAAAATTAAATTTTCTGAATTTCTCAAACACCATTTAGGCGAAAAAACCGGCGACATAATTGAATTTGAAACCAGCACCAAAATAGGCGAGCACCCAGGATCCTGGTATTACACGATCGGCCAACGTCAGGGGCTCGGCCTAAGCGGCGGCCCGTGGTTTGTAGTTGAAAAAGACACACAAAAGAATCGAATCTACATTTCTCGCCAGTATGACGAAAAAGTCCGTGATTCATTCCAAGTTGATAACATTAAATGGATAACCCGTGCCCCCGAACTTCCCGGAAAATCATGCGAATTACAGGTTAAAGTGCGCCATGGAGAAGTTTCTTATCCCGCCACTCTAACTCTCGAAACCGAGAACAAAGGAACAGTCAAAATCAAAGGCCAAGATCAAGGTTTTGCGGCCGGACAATTCGCTGTTTTTTATGATGGTGATTACTGCTTAGGTAGCGGC
>CAXCBS010000026.1:0-11942 GCA_963980845.1 uncultured Candidatus Peregrinibacteria bacterium
TCCCACACAGTGCCAACGAACTAGGACACGCCATTTGTGGCGCTTATCCCTACGAAGGACAAGTCCATGCTAGCCACCTAAAACGCTGCGTTGAAATAACCTTAAATCACCCCGCCATCGCCGCCAGCTACCCCGGCGGCACCAAGGGCTTACACAAAATGATCAAAGAAATGTACCCCTACATTCCTCACGACTTAACCATTGCCGACTGTCTTATAAAAACATTTGCCGGCGAAGACGCCCTCCTCCCCGAAGGCTACAAAGAAGTACCCATTGCCACTCTCCCTGATAAAAACGTTGCTGAATTTCTAGAAATTGGAAAAGGAGTAACCACTCATCTCCGTGATAAAGGCATTGCCTATTTCACGACTGCCATCAAAAACCCCAAACTCAAAAAACTAATCGAAACCTCTCCTGCTGAATTTGAAATCGTCATAGAAGAAGCCAAAAAATTTGTTTTCCAGTTTCATGTTTTCGGAGTTGTTTCTAAAACCGAGTGTGCCACCAAAATTTTAGAAGCCTACTTAGAACACTGGGGCCATCCCGAATTTGATTCATTTTTAAGCGCCCTCGACGTTCTTCATCAACACGCTGTACGCCAACTCGAAGAAACCGAAAAAAAATATCGCGAGGCTGAACAATTCTCCCTAGAGAGCGAAATTCAGACTTTTGCTGAAAACTTTCCCCTCCCAGAAAAATTAGCTGCTCACGATCCACAACTTGAATCATTTGGCTGGAACAAAGTTGTCTCCATGCACTGCATTCTAAGCAACCTGCGTCACCAAACCATGTTAACTGATGACGCCAAATTACTAATCGAGCATGTGAATAATTATGCTCGCGCTAAAGAATCTGGATCCCTAGGCTGGCCCGGAGTTTTTGGGCCATACGCCTTAGAAGGATCCCATAAATTAGGTGGCACCGAAATAGTACTCCAGGGTGAAAATAGTGAAGGCACCCCCATCCTTGCCGCTGATATCCTTGCTATCACTTACCAGTTAATCCTCCGGATTAGAGGAATTGGATTAGAATTAGACCCCATTCAATCTCCTATTTTCGAAAAAGATCTCGAACGCCTGGATAGCCAAACACACATTATAAAAAAAATGGCCGCTGTAGACGGGCCAATTGGTGATGCTTCTAAATTTGTTGCCGCGCAGGCCGAACAAGCTCGTAAGCTAGGCTTTTGGAAAGACTCTCTCAATCTAACCCACCAAGGCCCAACCATTATTGTTCCACGCAAAGAAAGTCTTCCACCTGATTCTTGGCTTCTTAACGCCAATCCCTCCACTCAAATGGCTGCCACCTCGGCCGCCTTGATCGCCTCCCTCGGATTACAAGAAACTTTAAAACACAGCCTCCCAGAACTACGTGGTTACGTGCCTATTGAAGCTGTCAAACCACTCCCCTTAGAAGACACAATTGAAAACCTAGCCCAAGGCGGCCGCCTCTGCGATATCCTCGACGCTATCCAAGAACGCAACCTCGGCCCTGAACTCAAACGCAACATGGCCCAAGCCATGCCCCTCATAGCTGACGCCATTCAAACCGAACGTCTCCGTCTCGCCGGATTATTTCCCATTGGCGCCAAAACTCAAACCCTAAAAACAGTTGATCCATGCGATGTCCGTTTTGTCTTGGATTTAGCTGGCCTTGGAAATGTACGCACCACGCCTTTTGTTTTAAAACACGCCGGAAAATCACTTGTTCAACCCCCACTTCCCAGCGCTTTTGAGGTTAAAATGTTGCATTTATTATTTCAACTTTTTGGAGTTGTAGACACCAAGGAACCAGATATTCAAGTAACCATGGCTGGACGCTGGGACAACCATATCGCTAGTATTGTTGGCCCTTCATTAATCTTAGCTAGCTACACTGACCACAAATATCCCAAAGGGGCCTGGGAGTCAGCTAGTCACGATTATTTCACTGGCGCCCGCATGATGCTTTATGACTATGGTGTTCTCGAAAAAAGGCTCCCTTTTCAATTCAACGGGGTCGAAGGCCGCACTGACATTGGCGGCCGCAAAGACTTGATTGATTTAGATTGGATTCAAATTTTAGGAACTTTCGCCACTCATTTACAATATGATGGCCCTTACGCCTTACTCATGAAAAAGTATGGCTATGCTTTTCTTTCTCTTCTCAAAAAAATTCCTATAGAAGATCACACCCTATTTGATACCATTCGTCGCGCAGAATGGATTTACAAAAACACCAAACTTGATGATGCCATTGAACACCACGAAGCCATGATCCGCGAAATCGCCGAAGTAGGCCGCACAAATCCTGGAATTGAAACTATGGTCAGAAGCTTAATCAACTCGCTTCTTGTAGCTCCTCTTCAACAAAACAATGAAGCCATCCGAGCAGCTAACCCCGATGAATTAGAATATCTCAAAAGATACTAACTCTTGCCTAAACCGCTTACTCAAGCTAATCTTTTCCTCCCCACACACATCCATCTAACCCACCTCATCATGTCTCAACCACAAGCCGGAATCGAAAGCGAAGTCGAATCCAAAGGCGTCGTACCTTTACGCCCAGGCGACACTCTAGTCGCTGAGCTTCCCGAAGCTAACGAGTTCCGTACAGTTCTCGCCGAACTTTTCCAGGAACTTGTTCACACTGGCCGACCAAAAGGCCCTCGTGGCGAACGAATTCGCAAAGTAGCATCCGCTGTTGGTATTGAAGTTAAAAAACATACCAAATTCGACATTGTCGCTAATCGAATCCGCACTAAACTCGAACAAACCGGTCTTACTGCTGGAGAAATCGACCTTTATATGAAAACAGTAGAGTAATAACCTACCGCCCAATTTTCTCTATATCCATCATCTTTTCCACTCGTTTTTCGTGACGGCCACCTTCAAAAGTTGACCCCAAGAAAACCTCTACAATTTTCTTAGCCGCCTCTTCATTATCCAAAACACGTTCACCGATACAAAGAATATTTGCATTATTATGAGTCCGGGCATACTGAGCCATTACCTCGTTAGTACAAGATGCCGCTCGAATTCCAATATGCTTATTAGCTGCAATGCTCATCCCAGTCCCAGTTCCGCAAATCAAAATCCCTAGCGATCCATGATTTTCATAAACTTTTTCCGCAACTTCCCGCGCAATGTCCGGATAATCCACACTATCTTCACTAAAAGTCCCTAAATCAATCACCTCATCCGTGCGCTCTTCTAAATAAGTTTTAATAATTGTCTTAAACCGATATCCCGCATGATCCGAACCAATATAAATAAGCATGTTAGTAAAAGTTAGATTATTTCCAGATGCCACTCACCGACCGATCTTCGTGAACATTCTTAACCACCTTAGCAATAAGTGGTGCCACGGAAATTTGTTTCAAGTTTTTAAGTTTCTTTTCTTCTGGAATCGGCAAAGAATTAGTTACTACAATTTCCTTGAATTTAGCGTCTTTGAACCGATCCACACATGGTGGAGAGAAAACCGCGTGAGTCGCAGCAACGAAAATTCCTTTTTTAGCTCCAGCATCCAAAAGCGCTTGTTGCGCTGCAATAATTGAACCACCGGTATCGATCATGTCGTCTAGCAAAATACAAGTTTTACCCTTCACATCACCCACAATTGAATGAGCCACGGCCTTGTTATGACCAGGTCGCATTTTGTTCACAATAGCGAGACTTGCTCCAAGTGGCTCAGCCAATCTTTTTGCCGCCTTACCGCCACCGGCATCTGGAGAAACAACTACCAAATCTTTTAGTTTCTTCTTTTTAAAATAATTCACAAACAAATGATGCGTGTGAATATTGTCTACCGGTGAATTAAAAAATCCTTGCGTTTGCCCAGAGTGAAGAGACAAAGTAATCACATGAGTTGCTCCGGCCGCCGTAATCAAATCCGCCATTAAACGAGCAGAAATTGGTTCACGCGGGCTAGCCACACGATCTTGGCGCGCATACGGATAAGAAGGCAAAATAACATGCACACTTCTAGCAAAAGACCTTTTAAACGAATCCAACATCACAAATAATTCCATCATGTCTTCGTTCACATTGCGTGAAGCAGATTGCACCACAAAAACATCACATCCCCGAACCGTCTCCATTGGCTTAGCGTAAATTTCACCATTCGCAAACCGGCGAATATCCATTTTCGAAAGCTTTAACTTAAGCGACTTAGCAATTTCATTTGCTAAGGCCGGGTGAGAGTTACCCGCGAATATTTTTAAGTTAGATTTTTTTGGAGGCATTTTAGGAAGGTCAGAAGGATTTTGCAGGCAAATTATAGCATATGAATATAAAGCGGCCCAAAGTGCGATTCGATTTTAGGAATTATCTGTTTTAATTCATATTCACTTTGCGGCATCATCACCTCCCAACCTGGAATTTCACGCACCAAATTAGCCACTTTTTTATCTCCCATTCCTACAATTTTCAAATTCAATGTTTCGCCCATTAAAGACTTTAATGAACTTGCTAAAACATCTGAATCTATAAGCACTACTGGACTTTTTTGCGTTAAAGCAAAACCCTTAGCCTCATCCAAAACAAGACTTAAAGCTGGATCCATTTCAAAATATCGATCTGAAAAAACTCTTCGTAAATCAGATTTGCCCACCATTGACTGCCGCGCATCTAAAACCACTATGTTTTTCAAGCGCGCTCCAAGCGTCATCCATTCTTTTAAAAAATCTTCAATCATTTTGGCGGGGTAATTGTATCTCCTTTCAAAATTCCAAGTTTTTCAGCTAGGCCTCCATTAATTTCCAGCACATACTGCGCCAGATTTTCCGAAAAATAATTCTCACATTCCTCACTGCACGGCAACACATTATGCGCAATATTCACAACCTTATAATCCTGATCCACAAAAATAATATCCAACGAAATCAAAGTATCCTTCATCCAAAAATTTAACATTTGCGGCTTATCAAAAACAAACCACATCCCCTGATCATCCGAAAGCTCTGCAATCTGCTGCAAACCTTCTTGCCGTTCCGTGAAACTCTCAGCAACATCTACCTTAAAACTATGTTCACCATCTTGAGTTAAAACCGATACTTGCAACATTTCTGAATCCACGAGACAACCTGTTAATAACACTCCTAGCATAACAAATAAAAAAGTTTTTTTCATATTTAAGTTTCAAGAAACTTAACCGCTTCTGTTAATTCTGCTTCTGAAAAAAGCGCCCGCCGATACTCTTGTTTTCCTTCGGCAAAAGGCACTCCTTTTCCAAGTACTGTTGGCGCCAAAATAAGAGTTGGCTTACGTTTTTTTTCTTTGGCCGCGTAAATCGCATCCAAGACTTCATCCTCATTATGGCCGTTAACTAATTTTTTTACCCGCCACTCAAAAGCCTCAAATTTATCCTGCAAAGGATCTAACTTAGCATCCAAATTATGACTTACAATCACAATCAAATTAGACAAACGCTCATAAGCAGCCTCCATTATTGCCTCCCACGTTGTACCTGTTTTCAAATCATCATCATCCAAAACAACATAAACTTTGTTTTCTTTCTTAGACATTTTAAGTGACCGCGCCACTCCCAATCCAACAGCAAGCCCATGGCCAGAATAATCCATCCCAATCTCCACCCCCGGTACCTTAGCCGCATTTTTACTCCACGAAAAACTCCCCACTTTAAACCCCGCCTTTTCCAAACAAGCAAAATGGGCTGGCCACGCCGCCCTACTCGACACAATCACATAATCACGCTCCTCCCACTGCGGTTTCGTTGCATCATATTTAAGTTGCCCTCCCAAATAAAGCGCTTTCAACAAATCAACCATTGCAAAAGAAAGCCCAATATCACCTTGGTTCGACTCATGAATAAATTCCAAAATTTTAAGACGTAGGGGGTTCATACAATTTCACGTTAGCCGAATCTTGGCACTCATTCAAGAGGCCCTCAAACTCTGGCGCAATTTCAGCAAGCGGAACCAAAACAAAACGTCGCTCTTTCATCCGCGGATGCGGCACCACCAAATCCGACTCATTTATCTCGCGATCACCATAAACTAAGATATCAATATCTATTGTTCGCGCCGTAACAAGAGCTTTCTCCGTGCGCCCTAACTCACGCTCTATCTCCTCACAAATCTCTAATAATTCTCGCGGCCCCAAATCTGTTTTCACCTCCAAAGCTTGATTCAAAAACCAATCCGACGTCTCAATATCAATTGGCTCTGTTTCATAAATTGAAGACGCTCGAACAATGCGTACGCCACGCGCCGTAAGTAACTCCGCCGCCCGCTGCAAAAAAACCAGGCGATCGCCCAAATTAGAACCTAAACTTAAATAAATATTATTCATCGCATTTATTATGCCTCTTCTTCAGAGGCCGCTTCAAGTGCTTTTTTCGCTTTTTTCTCAGCATGATAAACCCCATTCGCACGCATCACTATTCGAAACTTAAGAAGCCAATCACCATTTCTGCTTAAAAGAGCTTTTTGATTAATCTCTTGTTGTGTAATTGCTCCTAAATCTCTTCTGGCCTCAGCAACCGCCGCAAAAAGAGCGACTACATCTAACTCCCCAGACACAAGAGCCTGAAAAGCCTTATCATAATTTTTTGGGATCCTTGCAAAAACAACAGCCAATTTTTCAACAACAGCCAATGGCCAAGTCTCCATTAAAAAATTATATTTTTTAACCATATCCGCGTCCGCTTCAACATCAACCAAAGATATTGCTTGCTCGACAGCAGTTAACTCCTGTGGCCCTAACCCGAATTTAGCTAAAACAGCTCTTCCAAATATTCTTATCGCTCCAAGTTCTTCTTTTTGCACCTCTTCTTCTGGTTGAACCTCTTCTTCTTGAGCGGGAAGCGCATGATGCCTCTTAGAAAACATTTCAAAAATAGTCAAAAATTGATGAATTTCATAAGGGTCAATCTTTCCTTCTCTAATAAGTTTTAATAAATTTTTCCTGCCTTTTTTAGGAAGATGCTGAAATATTTGACTCAAAAAAGCAGCTCCCTGCTCATAAGATTCAATCTTTGGATGTACAGTTTTTAACATCTGAACACGTCGCTGAAAAACCTCATAAACCCTTATCAAATCTTCATCTTCAAAAACCTCAATCGCGTCGAGCATTTTAGGGCTTATATAGGCTGGTTTCCCCTTATAGCCCTCTATCTCACGCCGTTCCAGCAATCCAGATCTCATCATTCCACCTTTTACTTTTTTAAGTCGCTCAAAAACAGGCTTTGCATAATCTTCTAACATCTCTCCATCCAAAGCGCCTTGTAAAACGGCATTCATTCTCTCTCCAAAAATCTCCTTCAAAACCTCAACCGCTTCTCCATCAATATCAAGAACTTCAAAATCCTCTGTTCTTACTGGCTCGCCTTCGGCCCAAACACCACGAATATATTCTTGTACAAGAATCGATAATTCCCCCAATTCATCCTCGAACAAAGGAAGATTTTCCGGGTCAACATCAAGACCTTCATATTTTTCAGTATACCTAGACATGCACAAATTTAAATAAGGCGCTTATTTTTAAGGTTATTTGAAGTTTTGTCAAGCGAAAACCGCCCCTTAACCAAACCTGAACTCTTCAATTACCTCATACCTAGGCGGGCAATGAGGTGTCACATAGCTCTTCATCAGATAGAAACTACTCATTTGAAAGCTCTTTTTTTGAATTCCAACGCGACGTAATTTTTCTATGGTTTCTGTAGTTGGATCAGCCCCATCTCGTACCCTTGCCAAAGTAACATGTGATTTAAACCGTTTTCTCTCCATTCTAAATCCACTTTGAAAAAGTCCTTCATCTAAATTTCGTTGAAAATCCAGCATTTTTTTTGACAGAAAAGATCCCACCCAAATAACACTTGGAATTCCTCCTCTAAAAAATATCCCAACTTTGGTAAATGAAACTTTTAAATCTTCTTCACTAAAACTCATTCGACTACAAACTTCCCGAGCTTTTAACCGAGCTTTCATTACCTCAAATTCTGGTATGCCTCCTAAAAATTTAAGTGTCACATGAAAATAATTTGTTCGACTATACCGCATGCCCGAGGGCAAATGATCTTGAGCTAATCTGAGCGGGGTCTCAGCCTCGCTTGGCAAATTAAGTGCAAAAAAATATCTTTCTTTTTCTTCCATACTTTAGTTATAGCAGATATACTCACAGCATGAAAATCGTGATTCTGCTGCCAAAAATGCATGCCGGGGCTGAATTAGCCCTCAATAAACTCCTTCGTCGCCCTGATCTCGAAATTATTGGGATAATTCGTTCTGATATTTCCGTGTTCTCCAAAAAATATTGGAAATACATGCGTTATGGCATTCGTCGCGCCGGACTTTTTTACGCCATTGTGATTGGACTTATGGTTTATTTTGAATTTATTGGTGTGGCTCTGGCCGGACTTTTTTATTGGCACCGCAAACGTGCCTGGCGCACCAGTTCCAAATTAGCCAAAATTCACAATCTCAAACTTCACGACACTGATAACATCAACTCCAAGGCGTCTATTAAAATCCTGAAATCTTGGAAATCAGACGTTATTGTTTCTCTGTCATTTGACCAAATCTTAAAAAAAGAAGTTATTGAAATCCCCAAACTTGCCGCCCTTAACATGCATCCCGGATTACTGCCCAAATACCGTGGCATCTGGCCCAATTTTTGGAAACTTCTAAACCGTGAAAAATACGCTGGCGTTACCATCCACCACATTGCCGAAGAAGTTGATGCTGGCGAAATCATTGCTCAAATGCGTTTTCCTATCAAAGACCAGGACTCCAAAGTCTCTCTCTCCTTAAAATCCGCTCACCACGGCAGCAAATTATTAGCCAAAACCCTAACCAAAATGAAACGAGGATCCAAGCTCAAACCTCTAAAAATCAAAGGCAAACCCAAGTATTACTCCCTGCCCAACAAACAACAATTCGCTGCTTTTTTCAGCCGCGGCAAAAAACTCTTCAACCTAGCTCGGATCTGGGAAAAATTCGGGCGCAAAATCTAACCAAATTTCACAAGCTCCCGCGCTTCCCACAATTCATCTTCCCATCGCTCAACCTCGAGCTTTTTTTCTGCTTCCTCTAATTCCTGCACCCGCGCGGCCAAAGCCGGCGCTTTTGGAATATACAACGAACAACAATCTTCATAAGGCTGCGCTGAAATTTCCGCTGTCCCAATCTGTTCTGCCATTTTAATTATTTCATTTTTATTCATGCCAATCAGCGGCCGCAAAATCGGCCGATTAGCCAAAACATTCACCGTATTCATGTTTTCCAAAGTCTGCGACGCCACCTGCGCCAAACTCTCCCCCGTCACAAGCGCCTTGGCTTTCTCTCGCCGCATCACTCTTTCCGCCAGCCGAATCATCATCCTTCTATACAATAAAACCCTCAGGGCGGCTGGCGCCTTCCCGACCACAACCTTCTGATAATCAATAAGCGGAATCATATACAACTTACTTTTTCCCTGAAATTCATTCAAACGCTCTACAATCTTTTTCACATTTTCCATACTTTCCATGCCGGTCGCCGGATAAGAATGAAAATGAACATACACAATCGTGGCCCCGCGGCGCATCATCATAAAACTAGAAACCGGCGAATCAAACCCCGATGAAATAAGCGACACAACTTTGCCACTCACTCCTACTGGGAGCCCACCCATTCCTGGCTCTTTTTTCACCGACAACTTCACTTCCTCGCGCCCCCAATCTACATGCAAAACCACCTCAGCTTTTCTCAAATCTACCCGCAAACATTCAATCTGCGGCAAAATCCCAGCTGAAATTTTCTTAGCAATTTCCATGGAGTTCATCTCAAAATTCTTATCACTCCGATTCACCCTCACCCGAAAAGTCACATCCTCTCGCTCCTCAACTTCTTCACGCACCATTTCAAGTCCCCTCTCCACAACTTGATCAAAAGAAACCGCGCACGTTGAAACAAACGAAAAATTCTCCACTCCACATACCTCTCCAAGCGCCTCGCGCACCTCATCACGCGCCGCCTCCTTAAAAGAAACTCGAAAATGATCATATTTTTTCTCAACTTTCACCTCCTTACCTAAAGATCGCACTAAATTCTCCTTTAACTTCGCCTCAAAAAAAGACCTATTTCCACCCTTCAGGGCAATTTCGTGATAATGAACAATTGCGGTTTGCATAATTTGCAGTTAAGATAACGCCAACATTAACCTCCTAAACATGAAACGTACTCTCCTCTTTTTATCCCTAATTCTTGTGATTGGTAGCTTAGCAATAATCGCTACTGGTTGCAAAAACGAAACCACTATGACTGACTCAGAATTAGTCATCGAAGATTTAGTTGTTGGCACTGGCGACGAAATCCAAAAAGGCGACACTGCCAAAGTCCACTACACCGGAACACTCGAAGACGGCACTATTTTTGACAGCTCTATTCCAAAAAATCGCCCCTTTGAATTCAAAGTTGGCGCTGGTAGCGTAATCACAGGATGGGACGAAGGTGTTCCAGGCATGAAAATTGGCGGCTCTCGCAAACTCACCATCCCACCAAGCATGGCTTATGGCGAAGGTGGCATCCCAGGAGTAATTCCAGCAAGTTCAACTCTTATTTTTGAAGTAGAATTACTAGAGATTCTCTAAAGAGGTATTTGAAAAATATTATAACGTAACGAAATTTAATTATTTTGTGCGAAATTTGAGAAAAACGATAGAAACGTATCAACAAACGATACGTTGAAGAGTTTTGAACAAATTGCAGCCAAAAGAATTAAATTGCAGTAGGTAGTATATTTTTCAAATACCTCTAATGCTTCCACTTAATTGAGCATCCAATCGAAGGAGCCTCGGGCTTCTCTATTTCGCGACCCTCGCGCAAAGCCAAAAGAGCATCCCGCAACATCTGCTCTCCAACCTGCTCAGCATCACGACAACTATCATCAATCCCTCCGGTATAAACTAGCTTTCGTTCCGCATTAAACACAAAAACCTGGGGCGTTCTTTCGGCATGATAAGCCTTGGCAATATCTTGCGATTCATCCCGTAAATAAGGAAATTTCAATTGCTCCCGCTCCGCTAACTCCACCATTTTTTCATATGAATCATCTGGATAATTCACGTCATCATTTGAATTAATTCCCACAAACTGCACCTCTAAAAACTCCGCCACTAACGCCCTAAGTCGCTCCCAATACGCCACAACATACGGACAATGATTACAAACAAAAGCCACTACCAAAACATCTTTCCCCTCGAAACTTGATAATGAATATTGCTGCCCATCAGCGCCGCGCATTTCAAAATCCGGAGCCGCGACCCCAATAGGAAAAGGGTTTGCCGCCAAAGTATATTCTGCCATTTTTAAATTTTTAAATTATCAAAATCAACCTCTGGGTAAAGCCTTTTAAACATTTCATTTGCCGTCTCCGTACTCCGCTCGCAAGCCTGTAACTCAAGCTCCTCAATCGTTTCATCCACAATATGCGACGTCATGGCCTCGATTTCCATATAAACCGGCACTCCCGGATAAGCATCAATATCAATATGCGCTCCACCCAAAACATAAGACCGCCGATGTTTGTCGTTGTTTAGAGTTGTCTCAAATCCAAGACGATTCATTAACGCCTCAAATTTATCTGCATCTTCCACATAAGTCTCAAGCTCCTCACGAGATTTACACCCCTCCACAATTTCTTTTGGGCCTTTGGTGCAAATTTCAAATTTATCTTTAAAACCTTCTTCTGCCTCCCAACGCCGCAATCTCATTAAACGTCCAGATTTCCGCAAACTCTTGTCCGGAAAATCAAAATGCAAACATCGCACCACACCAGAAAAAATCGGCTCGGCCCCAAGTTCCTCAAGACGCGCGATTAAGCGCTCCACATCAATTCCAATAATTTTAACTTCTATCTCCTGCATAGTAACTCTAGTCTACATGTTCTCCAGAAATTTTTGAAATCAAACGACCAATTCGCGTGTGTTCTCGCTTGCGAACATTCTCCGGTTCAAGCGCT
>CAXCBS010000027.1:0-11559 GCA_963980845.1 uncultured Candidatus Peregrinibacteria bacterium
CATCTCATCATAACTGGCCTCATCATATTCATTATACAAAGTAGGCACCGCAGATTTCATATCACGTGCCACAACTCCTCCTGACGATTCCATTACCATCATTTCATAATCACCACCGTAATAATCATCGTAATCATAGTCGCTAGACATATAACTTGCCCCAGAAAGATTGGCCCAAAACTTGCCAAACATAAAAACAAAAACAATCAAAAGCAGCCAAGCAATATGTTTGCACAATTTACTGCGGCAAAGTTTTTTTAATTTACATTCCATAAATAAGAGTGTTAAAAAATTACACTTATTATAACGACCCGTTCACAAAAAAGTAACAATTAATTCTGAACCTTAGGACGACGAGCGTGAGCAATTAGCCAGAAAACCACCAGCATTAATACCGCACCAAGTCCAACCCCAATAACCTTCATCCGATCATTAGTATCAGCCTCTACAATTTTCACAATCCCACCCGCAACCATAAAATCAACTCCCACGGCCGAGGTATAAATATTTTTTGCTAAATCAATTCCTTGGACTTTTACATTATGATCTCCTTCGGGCAAAACCATTGGCGCTAAAATCACAAATTCACCACTCTCATTATCAACATCCATAATCATTGAAGAGGCAAACAACTCACTCGCCCACATGGTCTGCACTTCATAACCTCGCGGTGCGCGGCCATATAAAAGAGGTCGCTCATTTTCAATAGTTAAAAGCGATGTTTTAACTAAATCAATTTCCTGATTATCTAGCTGATAAGGATCAACCTCACCAACTGCGGCCGTCTTATCCACTTCAATCACATAAGGCAAAGTCTCACCTTGCAACTCTCCATTTTCATCGTAAACCCGGATCATCACACTAAATTCTCCATTTGGAAGTTCCTTTTCTAACAAAAACTTACCTTTGCCATCAGTTTCAATTTCTTCTTCATAAACCTTGGTTGGCATTTCTGCAAACAAGTTAGTTGAAAGGAATTGGACAGCTGAAAGGAATTTAGAAGGAGCTTCCCAATCACGTGGCAAGAAATAAACATTCACGTTTGAGTTAGGAGTTGCCACACCAGTAATTAACGCCTGGTCTGCAAACACTGCTCCGTTCTTAATATTAGAAAGACGTGGTTTGTAAATTTCGTCTTGGCTCTTGGTTGCTGTTCGTGGGTTGGTTAAATACATATTAACTTCTTCCCCATCGCTAAGGCCGTCACCATCTGTGTCTGGGTTATTCGGATCAGTACCACGATTCATTTCCACCCAATCAGAAAGCCCATCGCCATCTGTGTCACGCATGCGAATATTTAACTTAAAGCCACGATTAATTTCTTCGAAATATTGTTCTTCTTCATAATCAACTTCTGTCATACCAAACTCTTCTTCCCAAGCATCTGCCGCGCCATCATTATCATCGTCCTTAACTAAGATAGAAGGGTCTAAGGCCCCTGCGGCGCCTCCTCCACCATAATATATTTCTACAAAATCTGAGAACCCATCGCCATCACTATCATTACTAATGGCGCTAATCCCCATTTCAACTTCTTCGGCATCTGTTAAACCATCATTATCACTATCCGCAGAAGCCGCATTTGTTCCCATTCTAAGTTCTTCAATATCACTTATCCCATCATCATCACTATCTGCGCTAAGCAGATCTGTGCCGAGCAAAAGCTCGTCACCGTCAGTCAGTCCATCACCATCACTATCGGCCCCCACATCCAACACATCTGTTGTCCCAAAATACAAAATTTCTAATGTGTCTGGAATTTGATCATCATCCTCATCTTCGGTTACTTCTTCGTAAGCGTCCTCTTCAAGAATCTCTTCACGAGTCACAACTTCTTCACCAGAAACTTCTTCCTGGACAGCCACTACTTCGGCTATTTCCTCAGTCATTTCAACTTCAAAAACTGGTTCTTCGTCAGCTGAACCAAACAAAGTTTCTAACAAACCTCCTTCCTCTTCTTGCTCCTCTAGAGCAACTTCTTCCTCTTCTGTTGGATCATAAACTGGATATTCCTCAGAAACCTCTTCAACCAATTCTTCTTCTGTTACTTCTTCAACCTCTACCACTACCTCTTCCTCCACTACTTCCAGAGCAACTTCTTCGGAAACATTTTCAGAAGAGTCATTCCCAAAATCATAAACTGCAGAAGAACTAGAACCTCCTCCTCCGCCACCGCCACCTCCACCACCTCCATAATAAATTGGAGTAGTGTCTTCTTGAGCGTTTTGGGTGTAAGTCACAACAGTTGAAGCACCAGAAGATTCATTTAAAAGAGCGTCCTTAGAAGTAAAAGATCCAATTACATTTACACCACTACTTAAAGTTGCGGCATAAGACCAAGTAATTGATGCGTCTGCAGCCACGGCCAAGATTCCACCTAAATAAATAGAAGATCCCGCATCTTTAGTGCCAGTAACTGTAAATGAAGCTGTTGCATTATCACCGCTAGCAGTTGTAGCAGAAGTTATAGTCGGAGCACTTGGAGCAGCTGAATCAACTACAATCGTTACCGTTAGTATTTCTGAAGTATTATCAGAATAATCCTTAGAAACAAACGTAAAAGTATTAGTTCCTGCAGAAAGAGTGCCCGTACTGTATTCCTCGCTTATATCTGTATCAACAACAGAAATTGTTACGTCCGGCTCACCATCAGTTCGAATCAAAGATGAATAAGCATCTTTTGTAATTGTTAAAGTTTGTGCATTAGTGCTCGCTACTGGCGTCGTTAGCCCACTCGCCACCGGTGTACTTGGACCCGCGCTATCAGCCACCACCGGCTCCGAAGAAAATTCTGTGGTATCACCATCTACCTCAATAATATGAAAAATAAATGTATCACCAGCAGTCGCTGTGAAATCTTTATCAAGCTGGAAAGCACCGCCCGCAATTGTCGCTGTTCCTTCGTAAACATCTGATCCTCCAATATAACTATAAATGTCAATTTTTCCAGTTAAATCCGTAGTCCCCGCAAAACGACTAGTATTTCCCGTTGTAACTAATGTCCCAGAAGTTATATCCACTCCATTATTCGGAGAATTGGTAAAAGAAGTCCGTGCGGCCTGAGCCCCACCAACTGCAAATAAATTCCCACGAAACTCATTTTCAGTACTTGTAGCTCCATCAATCGCTATCCCTTCACCTCCATTATAATTAAACAAATTTGCCTTGGTTGAATCAATGGTGTCAGGATAAGTAAAACCAATCATATTAGTACTTGCTCCATTAATAATATTCACACCCATATTTGTATTCCCTAGATCTGTAATACCATCAGCCCCAGGACCAATATAATTACCTTGAATTAGAACGCCAGTAGTATTATTTAGGCGAATTCCCTCCGCTCCATTTCCAGAAATAATATTTCTCTTATTTGTAACCGCTCCACCAATCAAAACATTAGTCACTCCATTATCAAGATGAATACCATATGAATCATTAGCAATTTTAGCCGTAGCCGCCGCATTAGTTCCAATTTTATTAGAAGAAATATAAACACCATCTACATCTCCCTCGCTTAGTGAAACCCAAATACCAGACCCTCCATTCCCAGAAATCACATTACCAGCGAAAACATCACCAACCTCATTTGTCCCAATAAAAATATCTGTACCTTGCCTAATTTCAATCCCATGCTGAGTAACTCCACGATCGGTTGCCCCATCCGGAGCCACCCCAATATAATTGTTCAAAATTTCAATATTACTATCAACCGCTGCAGAATTAATTGTAATTCCATTTTCCTGTACACCACCAATATAATTGCCAGCTAAATCAGATCCAATAATCGTATTACTACCTTTAACAAATACCCCCTTAGAAGTTCCCGAAATAACAGAACCATCAGTTTCTAACCCAATATAATTACCCAAAATATTAACTCCATTTGTATTAGTATCTAAATAAATCTGATAGCTATTTTGTCCACCAATCACATTTCCTTCTCCAACCGAAGAACCTCCAATTGTTGCCCCCCCCCACTCAGAAACAATTCCATAACCACCGTTACCAATAGCTGCAGTTTCTGTGCTATTAATTCCAACAAAATTACCCTTTACGGTACTACAATTATTAACTCCAGATGCTCCATTACCAGAAACCACGTTATATCCACTTGTTCGCGTATTACCTACTATATTTACCCCATCAACTCCAGCCCAGCTATTAGCAATCGCCGCATCTTGCGCCGCATTCAAACCAACATTAGAACTATAAACATTTACCGTTCCACTTCCTCCTCTAATCCCTCGATCTCCGTTACCAGAAATAATAGAAGTTATTGAATTAGAAGTTGAATCTCCAATAGTAACTGTTCCAACGCTTTGCGCCCAAATACCACTCTGGGTATTTGCAATCGCCGCCGTCCCCGCTGCATTCACTCCAATATAGTTAGCAGGCATATTATGATTTCCCGTATTATCTTGAAAATGCACCCCTTGATTATTATTTCCAGAAATAACATTTGGATAATTAGCCAATCCAAGCGTGATATTTGTTGCTGCATCCCGGATATAAATACCACTTGAAGTATTCCCTAAAGCTGTATCTCCGTTTTTGTTTATTCCAATATAATTATTTACCACTGTCCATCCCGAAGAATCACCTGCAAACCTTATTCCATTATCATCATTCCCAGAAATCACATTTCTTTTCCCTTCCGCATTACCACCAATAAAACAACCAGATCCGCCACTACAAGAAGAATTATTAATCTCAATTCCATCCGCATCATTTCCAATATCTGCTGTCCCATTCACATCAGTTCCAATATAGTTCCCCAAAATTTCAAAACCTCCAGTGTAATCACTTTTTAAATTAATCCCCAAATAACTACCAGAAATAATATTACGATCAGCAGCGGTAGTCCCACCAATTGTAATTGAACCAGTAATAATCTCTGGAGCACCTCCAACTGCTGGATTATCACAAATACCAAGACCATTACTTGCCGTCAAACCTGCAGTTCCAGCGGCATTAGTCCCAATTTTATTACCAGTAATAACCAAATCTTCAAGATCCCCAGACGAGGAAGTCATCACAACTGCACAATAATTTGTATTCACAATCACATTATCCTCGATCGCCAAATTAGAGTTAGCTCCCGCCAAATAAATACCACTCTGATTAGCCGCTCGTGTGGTCCCATTAGACTGAACCCCAATATAATTATTTTTAATAACAGCGTTAGTAGTGTTCACTGGATAGATACCACTTCCATTTCCATCACTATCATTCCCCAAAATATATACCCGATCCGCCACGTCATCTCCCCCCACAATATTTCCCGTTCCTCCTAAATAAATTCCCGCCTCATTAAATTCACTAATTGTAATATTTTTTATTTGAATATTATCCCCACTCAAACCTAATCCAGCGTATGTATGATTATCCCCATCTAAAACAATATCTCCACCACCATCAATAACTACACCCTCGGTACTGGTAAGGCCCGGAGCATTAGAAGTTAACGTAATTGTCCCAGAACCACTAAAATCAATTAAATCAGATTCGGCATTAGCGTCGGCACAAGCAAACGCATCACGCAAAGAAGTGTCTATCACACACTCACCGTCATCGGCTGAGTCAGTCAGAGTATCGACGGTAAAAGTAGCAGCCAAGGCCACAGTTATACTCAAAACAGCACTTAATAAAAACGCTGTGGAGCAAAGCTTGAAGATTCTAAAGAACATTTTGAAGGGGTTTATTTTTATTTCATATTAGTATACCAAAAATAACTAAATTCGTAAACCTGTAAAAACTTAGCGCCCCAGGTTAAAACCTCTTGACAAAACAAGAAAAAACACCTATTATTAACCCCTTTTTTTAACTCACCCAAAAATAAGCGCTCTTCCGGGGAAAAATATCGGTGATATTTCTATGTCTAGTGTTGAAAAATTGCTAGCTCTTAAAGAAATCCATTTTGGAGCACCAGTTTTCCATCCCGGCTTTGAGTTACCAGGTCAAATACGCCCTGTTGAAAGCTCCTCTGAGGATGTCGCAGCCGATGTTGATGCCAATGTTGATGCCGCTGTTGAATTAGCAATTATTAACATGGCCGGAAAAATAACCGGAATCGCTGGAGTTACAGAAAATGCTCCGCCGTTTCTTACTGTCGGATTTGAAGGAAAAGACCCTTCTCCAGAAAAAGTTGCTGAAATGATTCAAGACCTCTCTACTCTAGATCTAGAAATAATAGATGGAGCATTAACTGTTGTTCGCAATGGAACTCGCTTTAAAATTCGCCGTTTAGGAGACGAAGTGCCTTTTGAGCCACTTTCAGAAACTCCAGATCAAGACTCAAAATCATTTCCTGTCCCCAATGAGGTTCACCGTGAGAAAAAAGTCACGGCTTTCTCGGTAGATGACTCGCACGAAAAAGAAACAATCTGGCGACGCGGACATTTAATACGTACAGCTCAATCCACATTCCCCAAAGGATGGAAAGCCATTCCCAAACAAGACCGCAATCTTGTTTGTTTCCCAGGTGAAGGAAAAGAGGCCGAACTATGGATGGATTTTGGAGTAGACCCAGACAAAGAAATGATTTTTATTGAAAACAATCAAGGGGTTATTGATAGAAGCTGCACTCACGGAACTCCTTTTTATAGAAAACGATTACGAAGAAACCGTTTTATTAAAAAAACATTTCAAGACGTTCCTAATACCAAAGGCGCAATTGAAAGTTATATTGCCAGAAAACTACCTCCTGACGGAAGAGTATCAATCCTTAGCATTGATCCTAACAATGCTCTTTTTCAAAAAGTCTTTGATCGAATTGTAGAAATACTAGCTTACGTCCCTCTAGCAGATGAATGCTTAGTGTTTATTAATTTTAATGGTGGCCGTCGACAAGATATGACGCTATACCACGAAATATATCAAGAAATGAAAGGTCAAAAATTCAAAGGAGATAACATAGATCTAAAAAGAGAGGCTATGAAATTTGCTATCCCTTACGCTTGCCGTTTAGCTAAAAAAACCAATCCCGATGCACCACAGCCTTTTGCCACATCTGAAGGATTTTACGAAGGGAATCACGCCGGTGGCGGAAGCTTACGGCTTTTTGCGTCAGCTCAACTTAAACGTTCTTAATGGAATACTCAACTGCAGAAGATCGGACAGAAAATTCTCCCTCAATAGGGCGCGAATCACCGAATGCCGTTGCGTCCAGACCTCAGCAAAGACACACCGAATTCATATCAAGTTTAATTGATTTTGACCCTCGGCCTCCTTTTGAAAAACTTGGCTACGACGACCTGGCCTTCCAAACCGAATCTTGCGAAAAAATTCGCAATGACATGATGATCGGGCACAAAAAAGGTCAATTAGTTGTTGGCACCGGCGGAGGAAAAACTGTTATTGCCACGCATTTAGCCACCCAAACTAAAGGGCGCGTTTTATTTATTGGACCTTCTCTAGAATCAGTCCAAAGAGGAGAAAAAGAGTTAGAAAGATTCAAAGAAGCCGGCCTAGGACGAACTTCTCAAAGACTTAATGGAGCCTCTTTTGACCCTACAGCTGAAATCACTTTCAGCACAGTTCAAATGCTCACTAACAAAAAAAATCCTTTCAAAGGAATCCCGGCTGACCATTTCGACCTAGTTATCATGGACGAGGCTCATCGTGGATTAGGAGATGAATATCAAAAAGCTTGTCAACATTTTGACGCCTATCAAGTCCATATGAGCGCTACTCCAGAAAACGTTTCTAAAAAAGTAAGTGACTTGGTTCCTCATGTTTTTCACACCTGCACATATGACGAATTAGTGGATAAATATGATTTCCCGCTCCCAATTTATAGACCAGCTCCAATTACCGGTGAAAGACTTGATAAAGCCCAAATCCACGGCGATAACTATACTTTTGAAAACGGAGAAGCTCATCAAGTTTTAAATATGCCAGCTAGGTTTCAAGCTGCTTATCAAATCTTGGAAAAAGAAGTTATGCCAAATGGTGAGCAAGCTATTATTTTTTGGCCCTCAATAGACGCCTCCAAAGAATTCACTAATAAAATTGTTGGGGAAAGTGAATTTGCAGGATCAGTTGTTCATATTGACGGCACCACAAAAGATAAAAAAGAGCTTTTAAAAGAATTCCGCGAAGGAAAACCAGGTGCTATTTCTAATGCTCAATTATACGAAGAGAGCCTCGACGTGCCAAACATTGTTCACGTTATTATGGCCACTCCGACAGTTTCAATCCGGAGGATACTACAACAAATAGGACGCGGGGCCAGACGTGGAAAAACTGTTTTTTATATCTGGGATCTTTGCTCGTCCATGGCCAATATCGGACAAATGGATCCCAAAAAAATACCTCGCAATATCTGTGCCACACTCGGACTAGATCGCCAAGGAAAAGACATGGTTTTAGCTGGTAAACACAAAGGTATGATTCGCGAAGAAACAGACGAAGAAACTGTTTATGTTCGCACCACTCACTACAACTCAGAATCAATTCCTTTCTATAGTCGATATGTAAATTTAGATTTTATGGGAGATCCAGACATTGCCCTACAGGTTTACCAAATTTTTGCAGATATTTTTGATACCAACTTACTCAACCTGGCCTACTCCCCGGCTCATTTCGAAAAACGCGAAGAAACTGTCACTATTGAACCCAATAACGACAAAGACCCTTTTACTATTAATTTTGCTGATGCTTATGCGGCCGTACGGATCTATGGAAGTTTTGAAAAACTTAAAGAAAAAGTTTTTACCGAAGACATTGGCACTCTAGCTCAACAAACCGCCAAAAAAGCAAAGAAAGCGGTTGGCTTGCCTCCCGCTCCACCCGCGCCAGCACCTACTAACGAAGGTGTAATTGAACAACCTTTTGCGCGCTATTATGGCCCAAACCATTTCCCTAAAACCCCTTTTGATCCCAATCGAGTTGCAGAAATGGCTACTTTATACCCCTGGGAAAGAAAAATCTGGCAATATATTTTTGAAAAAATAACAAGACTTGATTCATTCGCAGAAGAAGTCTCAATATCAGAAGAAGAATGTTTAGAACTACTCACCGAAAAGGAAACCGCTGAACTTAATGCCAATGGACAAATGGGCCACATAGCGTGGTTAGCTCACCTCAACAATATTGAACAAAGGCAAAGCTACCACTCCGGACGCATAGTTAATTTTGACATTCCAGCCACCCTCAAAAAATGGCAACAAAAACCATCAAAAAACACTCCCGAAACCTGCCTACACGTAGCCTCCCCGGCTTTTGGCCAGCTAGACCTATACACCCTCGCCAGTTTTGAAAATTCCAGAACCGCTACCATGGGAGAAGAACTTCGCGGTAAAAACAGATATCAAGGACGACACACAGAGTCTCTTCCTAAAGAAATCGGAGAAAAACTATACGAAGCTATTGCGGCCGGACAAGATTTTTTAATATTAGATCCACGTAAGGTTCATCCTCAAAGTCTACAAAAATTTATCCAAGCTCTTAAATTACCAACCTTTTTTCGCCAAAATGGCACTACCAATACTCAAGAAAGATTTATTCATATTGCTTCTACTCCAGATGGACAATGGAGAATTCCAATTGATTTCCTATCTGCGTCAGCCACCCCAGGATACGGAAGAACAGCCACCGTCATAGGCTCTAATAAAAAAAGGACTCCACTCCGCGAAAAAATTCTCTCTATAAAAGTCCAACACCGTGGTGCCAAACTTATTTGGAAAGCTATCCAAAGAAGGTTTAAATCCTCAGCCTGGAACTACAATGTTGAAGCTCGACCTACAAGTTTCAAAACAACACTCCCTCCTCGCACTATGAACCAAATAGCCAATGAGTTTTCCGAACGTGAAACTTTTGGAGCTGCCATGGTAGCTCTAAATAAAAGCCTTAAAAAACACGGATTCGTTCTCTCGTGTGATCCAGAGCAGCCAAAAGATGGCCAAACATTTTTCTTAGATTTTAGCCAATTTGCTGAATCTCCAAAACCTCCAGACCTTCCACCTTCAATAAACAGAGACCTACCTGTTCGTGAACATATATTAGCCAAACCATTAACAGACACCACCCGAACCCCAGGAGAAAGAAAAGCAGTAGACGCCCTCTGGGAATTAGTAAAAAAACAACTTAAATTTGGAAACGAGGCAATTATTGAAACAAGAGATATTCGCAAAATTGTTGAAAAACATTGCCCTAATGGAAACACTTTTGAAATAGCACGAGAGCTCGAAGCCAGCGCTCGGTGGTCCAATATAAATCTTCACACAAGTCGTGAAAATGATTTACGCCTAAAATTTATACTCTTCGCCCCAACAACAGAAGAATATGAAGATGGCGAAGAAAAGCTTGAAATCTATAGAAGGTTTCAAGAAGTAAAATTTGGCCCAGGATTTAACAAAGAATGGAACACCCTATGGCAACAAACCCTAGAGGCTGTTTGTGATAGCTTTTCCAAAAAATCACCCATCAGACACTGTGATTTAGTTGTTACCAACCCGCGCAAAGACAGACATATGCCAAGCACGGAAATGTTAACAGATTTTCAAGATCAACTCTCATTGGCCTTGGCCCCTACCGGGCTTGTCTGCGACATAGAAATACACGGCAGGCAAGGTACTGTCAGCAACATAGGACTCAAATCCCCAGCGCAAATGCATAAACCTGTACACGCTGTGGCCGGAGCCTTATTAATGGTTAACCGCAAAAACGGGCAAGCAACATACAGTATTGAAAACGCCTATCAACGAACTCCCATAACCTCCGCACCAGACCAAGAATTACTTGAAAAAATTCATACGGCCATTGAACGCGGAGAAGAATTTTTAGATATTGAATTCACTGATGAATACCTTGCCTATGACCTAGCTGTAAAACTATTTGAAGTCCGAGATTATTTCAAAGCCTATGGTTACAAAGGAGATTTATTTGCCATTGCAATGCCTCTTTCACCTTCTGGAGCCCGAGTTTCCCTTAGAGGGATACGCGTAAGCTCCTGTGTTATGGAACCAAAAAGCACTGTCATTGAAATTCCTCTCACCGGCAACGGCAGCCAAATCGATATTAACATCCCTCCTCCAGAAGCAGAACCAACTGAAAAAATTCCTTTTAATGGTGAAATCCCGTCAGCCCCTTTTGACCCACACCGCCTAAACCATTTAGTCCTCTACCACCCGCTTCAACAAAAAATCTGGGAATATATTTTTGATAAAATAGACAGAACTAAAGGATTCACAAATATTTTAATAGACGCACAAGAATTTAGGGACCTACTTGGAGATGAACCAGGCGCTAATTACGCCTTATCCACGCTAAAAGACAGTGCACACTTAAATAACATTTATTTAAAAAAACTTCAGAATGGATCGTTTGATTTAAGCATTCGACTAACACTTAATCACTGGGGACATGACAGAACAAAACGTTGGGAGCAGCTCAAAAGAAACGAATGTGTATTTATTGAAACAAATCGCCATTCACAAAAAAAATCCCAACGCATTGTAGCCTCCGGCCCCCACTACCTAGACCCTCCAACTGAACTGAAAACAGATCCTCCCTCTGGATTTTATGAAAGACCCTTCAAGCAGCCGATTGCCAATAATC
>CAXCBS010000028.1:0-11350 GCA_963980845.1 uncultured Candidatus Peregrinibacteria bacterium
TTAGGGGCGCCGGGATGTGAGGTTTCGGATCCGGGGAAATACGGATTAAATTCTGAAGCTTTTATTGTGGTGAATATGAAAACGCGGACGGTTTTGATAGGTGGATCTAAATATGCGGGAGAGATTAAAAAAAGTATGTTTAGTGTGGCCAATCACTTGTTACCGGCGGAAGGCGTGCTGCCCATGCATTGCTCGGCAAATATGGGCTCTGATGGTCGAACAGCATTGTTTTTTGGATTGTCTGGGACTGGGAAAACAACCTTGTCAGCTGATCCGGATCGGGCGCTGATTGGTGATGATGAACATGGCTGGGATAATGAGGGTGTTTTTAATTTTGAAAATGGTTCGTATGCGAAATGTTTACATTTAACGAGAGAAAAAGAGCCGCTAATTTATGATGCCATTCGGGATGGGGCTATAGTAGAAAATGTAGTGATGAATGATGGTGGTGAGTTTGATTTTGATGATGACTCGTTGACACAGAATAGCCGGGCCGCGTATCCACTAAGTTATATTCCGGGGCATGTTAAGTCTGGGCGGGGCGGTCACCCAAGTGCGATTGTTTTTTTGACAGCTGATGCGTTTGGAGTTTTGCCGCCAATAAGTCGTTTGAGTAAGGAACAAGCCATGTACCATTTTGTGGCAGGTTATACGAGTAAATTGGCTGGAACTGAACGCGGAATTGTGGAGCCGCAGGCGGTGTTTTCATCGTTTTTTGGCAAGCCTTTTATGCCTCTTAAACCCATGGTTTATGCGAAACTTTTGGGCGCTAAGTTGGATGAATTTAGAGTGCCGGTTTATTTGATTAATACTGGCTGGTCTGGTGGAGGCTTTGGAGTTGGAGAGCGCATTAATTTACCTTACTCGCGGGCCATGGTGACAGCGGCGTTAAATGGTGACCTAGATGAGGTCGAATATGTGACGCATCCAATTTTTAATCTAGATTATCCGGTAAGTTGCTCTGGAGTTCCGGATGAGGTTTTGAATCCACGAAGTACCTGGGAAAACAAGGATGCGTATGATAAAAAAGCAGAGGAGCTGGCCAACTTGTTTGCGCAAAATTGCGATAAATTTATTAATATGCCGGAGGCGGTGCGGAAAGCGGGGCCGAAGGGGGCGTGTTAAACTATTGGTTTAGGGGCTTTCTGGTGCTATTATGGGGCCCGTTAAATCTCTAATTTAAAAAGCCCATGTCTCTCTTTGAAAACACTATTCGCCAAATGCGAAACGCGGCTCAGATTATGAAACTTGACCCGCATGTTGAGGAACATCTATCCAATCCCCAAAGAATTCTTGAAGTAAGTGTGCCGGTGCATATGGATAATGGTTCGGTGCGTGTTTTTAAAGGTTTTCGAGTGCAGCATTGTAATGTGCGCGGGCCTTATAAAGGTGGGATTAGATTCCATCCCCAAGTTGATATGGAAGAGGTGAAGGCTCTGGCTACTTGGATGACAATGAAATGCTCAGTTGTAGGGATTCCATTAGGTGGCGGTAAGGGTGGAGTGATTGTTGATCCGAGAGAATTAAGTGAACGTGAATTGGAACAATTATCTCGAACTTATATTCGAGCAATTGAACCGTTGATTGGGCCGGAAAAAGATGTACCAGCACCAGATGTTTATACCAATCCTAAGATTATGGCTTGGATGGCGGACGAGTATTCCATGCTGCAACGTCGTAATAAACTAGGTGTTGTAACAGGTAAGCCACTGTCTGTTGGTGGCTCTGAAGGACGAGGTGAAGCGACTTCGCAAGGTGGTATGTATGTACTTGCTGAGGCACTAAGTGAACTTGGCAAAAAACCAGAAGAAATGACTGTGGTGATTCAAGGTTTTGGTAATGCTGGAGCAAATGTGGCGCACATGATGGAAGACGCTGGCTACAAAGTTGTTGGTGTTTCTGATTCTAAAGGAGCTCTTTATTGCCCAGAAGGACTGCACCCACGCGAAGCGATTGCCTGTAAGTCTGAAAAAGGCACGGTAACTGAATGTTCGGTGGCTGGGATTCAAAAAACTGGCACTTGCTGCAAAGTGATTACCAACGAAGAACTCCTTGAAGTTGAATGTGATGTTTTGGTGCTTTCAGCACTTGAAAATCAGGTTACAAAAGATAATGCGGCTAATGTGAAGGCTTCTATTATTCTAGAACTAGCGAACGGCCCAACCACACCAGAAGCGGATGAAATTCTGCGCGAAAAAGGTGTGATGGTTATTCCAGATATTCTTGCAAATGCTGGCGGTGTGACTGTTAGTTATTTTGAATTAGTTCAAAACGAAGCTAATTTTTACTGGAGTGCCGAAGAAGTTCAAGAACGTCTCACTCGCATTATGGTGGAAGCTTGGCACTCGGTGGCAGGCACAGCTAAAAAACACAACGCTACGTTGCGTGAGGCGGCTTTCATTGTTGCTTTGAAGCGTCTTGAAGAAGCAATGCTAGCGCGGGGCTGGTAGGCTAATATAAAGGATCTTGCGGAAGTGTCGGAATGTAAGAAGCATCTATAAAATCAAACTCTGAATCACGGAGATTTTGATGAACGCCTACACATATTTCTCCTGCTTCACCTGAGGCCATTAATTGTTCCCCGGAGCGTGTTGATTTGCGGACAATCTCAGAGGCTGTATTTAAAACAAGATCCTTTGGGGCTCCCTGGCTAGCTAATTTTTCCGTAATTCGTTCTGTGATAGTAGTTATTGCTTGGTCAACCGAAGTAGGTTCGGGAACAAAGGTTCTTAAACCAGTTCTAATCATTTCACCTGGAGGACAGAGTTTTAATTTTTTTAAACGATCAAGAACTTTACAGGTTAATAACCCCTGCCATTCAGTGCTGCCAGCATCGGAACTACGTAAAGATAATTCTAAGGGCAATGGAGAGCCAGCTTGTCGCCAGTCTTGTATTTCGGTGGCTATACGCTTGGCAGCGCCATTTGTTTCTGACCAAGGATTTATGGTTTCCCATGCTCGACGAGGACCGGACATTTGGGAGGAGGCATTGTTTGGTGTGTTCATAAATTTTTTTATTAGGAAAGCAGAGTAACTTTTTGCAGCGATCACGTCAATATATTCTAACTCTAACTATGCCGAAGGGCTTTTTCAGCACACTTAGGATCAAAACATGTATTACCTAACACTCTTGAACTTACTTTGCCGGCTACTGATGAATTGTCTGTACTGACATCGCCTCTGCGGGCCAAGCTGCCAACCCTTAAAGGAATTGGCCCCTCGATAATAATCGTGCCGTCATCATCTGGCTCTCCGTCATTAGCAAGACGTGCTACTACTCTGTTATACAAAGCTTGTACTTGTTCATCCTTTGGTATTTCGCTTGGCGGGTTGTTAAGAGAGTCTAAGGTTTCATCTGATGGAGGAGGGATACTAATTGATTTTAAATAAGAAAGTAGCTTTTCTCTAACTAGTGCTTGAAAAGCCTCGCGATCAGCATCTCCATGACGCAAACAAAATCCTGTTTCTTGGCTTAATTCTCCGCCTTTGATACGCCACATTCTAACTGCTTCGGCTAAACGAGTGGCAGTTCTGTTAACTTCTGACCAGGGAAAGTGTTTTTGAAAGGTTTCGCTTTCAACAAGTGACTCGGCCGCTCGGCCCCATAAAGCTGGTCGCTCATCCGGTGTTGGTGGTTGAATTTCTGGCATAAGAAAGCTATTTAAAAAAGCTATTAAGGCGCTTTAATTTAGCTTTTTACCAAAAAACCGTCAAGTTCTGTTCTAATTTTCTAATAACTCTAAATAGTGGCCGGGCGCTGGGTTTTGGGCTATGTTGTTTTTACATCCCATTTTATTCTTTTCATCCTAAAAAATGAAAACCATATACGCTTTCTCGGAAGGGTCTAAGAAAATGAAAGACTTGCTCGGAGGGAAAGGGGCTAATTTGGCAGAAATGACCAATCTTGGCTTACCTGTTCCTCCTGGTTTTACTATCACCACTGAAGCTTGTCTCTACTATTTGGAACATGAAGGTTATCCGGTGGAATATGAGGCTGAATTAGATGAAAAGTTAGCAGAATTGGAAAAAAGTATGGAGAAAGTTTTTGGAAATGATGAAGAGCCGCTTTTGGTATCAGTGCGGTCTGGAGCGCGAATTTCTATGCCCGGAATGATGGATACGGTCTTGAACCTTGGGTTAAATGATAATACGATTAAAGGAGTGATTGAGAAGACTGGAAATGAGCGGTTTGCCTATGATGCTTACCGTCGGTTTGTGCAGATGTTTGGGGATGTAGTGCTAAACGTTCCTCACCATCATTTTGAAAATGCGCTGGAGGTGGTTAAGGATAAAAAAGGCGTGCGTTTAGACACAGAGCTAGAGGCTGAAGATTGGATGGAATTGGTAAAAACATTTAAGGGCATTGTGCATGACACGACTGGGGAAGCATTCCCAGAAGACCCGAGGTCGCAACTTAAACTCTCGATTGAAGCGGTTTTTAAATCATGGAATAACAAGCGGGCGCGGACTTATCGAAATCTGAATGGAATTCCGCACGATATTGGGACCGCAGTAAATGTACAGGTGATGGTTTTTGGAAATATGGGAGATGATTCCGGGACGGGTGTGGCTTTTACCCGCTGTCCTTCAACAGGAGAAAATGAGTTTTACGGTGAGTATTTAATGAATGCGCAGGGAGAAGATGTGGTGGCTGGAATTCGGACGCCGGAACCGCTCTTGAAACTTGGTGAAGTGATGCCGGATGTTTATAAAGAGTTAGTAGAAATTCGGAATCAACTAGAAGATCATTATCGCGAAATGCAGGATCTGGAGTTTACGATTGAGCAAGGACGGCTGTTTATTTTGCAAACACGTGATGGAAAACGCACGGCACAAGCTAGTTTGCGCATTGCGATTGAAATGATGGAAGAAGGACGAATTAGCAAAGAAGAGGCGCTGCTTAGGATAGACCCAAATCAACTTAAACAACTACTGCATCCATCGATTGCGGCTGATACGAAATATGAGGTGCTGGCCAAAGGTTTACCGGCTTCGCCCGGGGCCGCGACTGGGAAGGTTGTTTTTGATGCTGATACGGCCGCAGAATGGGCGGAGGAAGGGGAAAAAGTTATTTTGGTACGCAAAGAGACTAGCCCAGAAGACATTCATGGTATGCACGCGGCCCAGGGAATTTTAACTTCAACCGGAGGCAACACTAGTCATGCAGCGGTTGTTTGTCGGGGCATGGGTAAATGCTGTGTCGCAGGGGCTGGTGAGGTGGTGGTTGATTATAAGGAAGGATCTTTTCGTGTGGGCGATACGGTGATTAAAAAAGGCGAAGAAATAACTCTGAATGGGACAATTGGTGAGGTAATTGTGGGTGAGGTAGAGATGAGCGAACCAGAGGTTTCAGGTGATTTTGAAACAATAATGAAATGGGCTGATGATTACCGCGAAATGAATGTGCGCACTAATGCTGATACCCCAGAAGACTGCCAAGTGGCACGTGATTTTGGAGCGGAAGGAATTGGGTTATGTCGCACTGAACATATGTTTTTTGCTGAGGATCGAATTGCCGTAATGCGCGAAGTGATTCTGGCCAAAGATGATAAAACTCGGAGGGAGAGAGCTGTAGAAAAATTGCGACCCATACAAAAAGAGGATTTTATTGGAATTTTCAAAGTAATGGATGGATTTCCAGTAACAATTCGTTTATTGGATCCGCCGTTGCATGAATTTCTGCCGTCTCTGAATGCTGATGAAAAAATTGCGAATTTATCAAGAGAAATGAATCTTTCGGTAGAGGAATTAAAGAAAATCATCAGTGGTTTGCATGAAATAAATCCCATGCTGGGCCACCGTGGTTGTCGGCTAGGAATTACTTGTCCGGAGTTATATGCCATGCAAACTCGAGCCATTATGCAGGCTGCCTTTGAATGTCATGAACAAGGCTGCATTGTGATCCCCGAAATTGAGGTGCCCTTAATTGGTGAATGTGAAGAATTCAAAGAAGTTAAACGTATTGTGATGGAAGTAATTGATGGGCTTGGTGAAATTCCATTTAAATATAAGGTTGGGACTATGATTGAGATCCCGAGAGCTTGTTTGACAGCGCACCAAATTGCGCCGGAGGCAGACTTTCTTTCTTTTGGGACAAATGACTTAACGCAACTTACTTATGGTTATAGCCGTGATGATGCGGGCAAGTTTTTGGCTCATTATTTAGAACATGGAATTTTAAAAGACGACCCCACGGAAACCATTGACCAAACAGGTGTGGGCGCACTGATGCAAACTTGTGTTGGCCTGGGGCGAGAAGCTAAGCCCGGCCTAGAAATTGGGATTTGTGGCGAGCATGGTGGGGAACCTCGATCGGTAGAATTCTGTCACAAAATCGGGCTCAATTATGTGAGTTGTTCCCCTTATCGAGTGCCAATTGCGCGGCTGGCGGCAGCACAGGCAGTGCTTAATTCTAATTAAACCTGGAAAAAGTGTGTGTTTTGAGGTATAATTAGATGATATTTTAACAAATAAAAATGTCTGAACAATCGGAAATGCCAGGCGGAGATGTTGAAGAAGTCGTAACGGAAGAAGTTATGGTTGAAGAAACCGTACTTGAAGAAGCGGCGCCAAGTGCCGCAGCCAAGCAAGCGGAAGAAACTCATGAATCTGTGGTTGAATCCCGTCAAGAAGGCATGTCTCGCATGCTAGAAACCATGCAAACAGAAGCTATTACGCTAGAGTCACTCAGTCCGGGCGGCGAGCTGAATTTTGAAAAAATTCAGGAGCTAGCAGCTATTATTCCGGTAGAAGTTTTGTATCAAATTGAAGATATCCGCCCAGGTTCTTTGCTTGAGCTTTTTGCCGAAAAATCCAGTAGCGATGCTTATTTATTTAATTTCTCTGATTCACAAGGACGATTAAACGCTGAGGCAGAAGCTGCAATTGGGCTTAACTACTTTTTTAAAAACAAGCCCGAAGTTAGACGCCTGCGAGTAACTGGCCCAGATGGGAAAGAAGAGATTGGAGATCGAGGAGAAGCCTTAAAAGGTAATTTTTATGACGGCGATGAATACGTGGAAGTGATGGGAAGCTATTATGTCCAAATCTTAGAAACTGCTAAGGAAGAGAGTCCTAAAATGAGACGCATGCAAAGAAAACAAGAGAAGGCCATGAAAACTTATGAAACGGTTCAAGCTGAACCACAACGTTTTGAGGCTTTTACTCAAATGCTGGAAGGAGAAAAATACAGTGATATCCAAACCGCACATGTTGAAGGAGAAACTCAAGAGGATCGTTTAACGCGCGCTATTATTGAGCGGTCCGCTGATGCTGGTGTTGACCCATATTTAGTGATGTCTCTTTTGAAAGCAGAAAACGGAAAAAATGGTAAATTTTTTGGAGTAAAGATGGGAGAAGCAGTGGATAATTTTGAGGCACAACTTGATTGGGCTATAAAAATAATTCAACACCGAGAAAGATCTTTTGAACAAAGCGGCGCCGGACAACTGGAAAAAGGAGGCCACTACTCAGAAGAGTTTTTAATTTATTTTTCTGAAACTTATTCTCCACCACCTAATAACCCGAACCATTTTGGAAATCTTTATGAAAACTACGCGCTTTATAGTGATTTTAAACCCATGGACAAAGAAAAACTGGATAAGAAACGTAAAAAAGTTCGAGAAAAAACTCCACGAAAAAAACCAAAAGGCTCACCTGACGATCGAAGGTTCTCAATTGAAGACGTGATACCAGATGAAGCTTATTGCGCACGAGTAAAATCATACCTCGTACAATTTCAAGGTGGAGAGCGAGTGGTTGAAGCGGCTAAGCTTTTAGCTGACCCAGACCATGATTACTATAAGAAAGGCCCGTGGAATACGGCCAGCACCTGCTGGAATTGGGCTAACAAAGTTTATTCTGTGGCTGGATTTCGTTTATATACGCGAGGACAGCGTAAAGAAATTTTTAAATATTCTCATCCAGAAAAAGTTCTGGGCCAATATGCTACTCGTGGACAACTAGAGCAACTTCAACCCGGAGATTGGGTCTATTTGCATGTTTATCCTGTTACTGGTGGAGGAGGTGATATGGGTGATCATAGTTTAATATTTTTAGGCTGGGAAGATAAGGAAAATCTGGTCGCTATTTTTGCTGATGAACCTAAACTAAAAGATACTCCTCATGCTCGAATTAGCACTAGACGTTTAGCCGCCTCTGGCGAAACGCCAGTTGGAAAATCTGGAGGTAAAAATTACTACCCACTGATTAAGCGAGGATCTCCTGGTAAAAAATGTGGCTACTAATCACCCCAACCAAGCCTTTCGCGAAGGATTTTGTAGTATTTGGTATTGGTGGCGCGGGCAAGAACAAAATGCCGTGAAGAGCGGCGGAATTTAATTTTGTCGCCGTATTGGAGCTTGATAATTGTTTGGCCGTCGATGGTGAGGCCAATGTCATTGTCAGCGTATTTTCGTTTGGTTTCAATAGTTACGGTAAGCATGCGGTTTGAAGGAATCACAATTGGACACATAGAGAGGGTAGCCGGACAAATTGGAGTAAAAACCAGCGCATCCAGCCGCGGATGAACAATTGGACCACCAGCCGAAAGAGAGTGCCCAGTAGAACCGGTTGGTGTAGCGACAATCATGCCATCAGCCTTAAACCGCACCATTTTGCGTTGATCGATCGAGGCGTCTAGTTCGATTAAACGAGCAAAATTCCCTTGATTAATAACAGCTTCATTAAGTGCTAGAAAAGTTTCAATTTTTTCATTATCACGATAAACAGTAACGCGGAGCATAGAGCGCACGTCGAGCCGATATTTTTTGCTATCGATGATTTTTTTCAAATAAACTTCTAATTTTTCCTTCATGTTTTTCCCCCTTTGAATTTCGCTCATAAACCCAACATTACCCATGTTAACGGCGAGAATGGGAATCATTTTGTATTCAATATGGCGAGCTAATTTAATCAGCGTTCCATCCCCTCCAAAAGAAATAACAAAATCAGCCTTTTTCATAATTTTAGCGTCATTGGTCATTCTTTGTTTGATCTGTTTAGCGACGTGTTTGTTGTAAAGCACTTCTATCTTACGTTTTTTCAAAAACCGAACCGCTGTCCGAATTAAGGCGGCGCCGTTCCGATCCAAATGTTTGTTGGATACCAGAGCGACCCTCTTAATTGACTTAGGTTTGGGAATCATGGGGTTTTATTTTAGCGTAGAATGCAGGTTTTGGAAAACTTCGATCAGTTTTTTGGCACTGTTTCCCCAGGAAAACTTAGTGGCTTGGCGCAATCCCTTGCGAGATAATTCCTGATGAAGTTCCGGATTAGACAAAAGTGTACCAATAGCTCCAGCAATTTCCTCGGTGGAATAAGGGTCAATTAACAAGGCCGAATCGCCAACAACTTCCGGCAAAGAAGAAATATTTGAAGTCACCACTGGGCAACCGCACGACATTGCCTCAAGCGGAGGAATTCCAAATCCTTCATAAAGAGATGGAAAAACAAAAACTTTGGCCATGTTATACAGAGCGACTAGTTCCTCAGCTTCAACATAACCAATTAAATGTACCTTGTCTCGACTCCCCTCTTTCAAAACATCATCAAAATTCCACCCTTTATTTCCAACAATGACTAGGTGAGTATCAGGGTAATTTTCAGATAGACTATTAAACGCTTTTATAAATCGAATGAAATTTTTACGTGGAGAAAGGGTTCCGACTCCAAGTAGAAACTGTTCTGGAAGGTTAAATTTTTGGCGAACTTTCGTAAGCTCTTTTTGATCAGTTATTGTGGTGAACTGGGCGCTAGCTGAACAAGGCGCGACCTCAATATCATTCTCTGGAATATCAAAAAGTTTAATCAGATCAGCCTTGGTATTGCGAGAAACAACCATAATTTTAGCAGCCTTATGAAGAGCGCGGCGCAAGGTCAGACGCTCAAGGAACACAGCTTTTCGGTTATGCCCTTGCGGGAATAAAAACGCAACAATATCGTGAACCGTAATGACTGTGGTGATTGATTTAGGAGCCAGGGCAGGAATAATAAAACTTGTTGGAGCCCAATAAATATCTGGTTTTTCTTTTTTTAGGTGACCAAGAGCGCGAAGATGCCACAAAAACCCGCGAGCCTTGATAACAACTTGTCGAACATTTCGAAAAGATTCAAACTCTGGGTTTTTGGTAGTGGTATAGAGGACAAATTCAGTTTCAGGACTAAGCTTGAAAAGATGTTTAGCCAGCACAAAGGTATACCAGCCTTTACCGGTTTTTTTGGCTAGGGTTTCTCGAATGTCGATGGCAATCTTTTTCATAGCGCCTCTAAAATAGCTTGAAACTTGGGGCTTGTCATTCTTCAAAACTGACGTTATGCTTAATTCCGGTTCCTAACCCTCTTAAAATATGGCTACTAGACGGTTACAACATGGCTTAAAAAAGCTAGACGTCACCCGAAAATGGGTACTTTTCGCAAGTACTTTGGTGGCTCTTTCAACAATTTTACCCTGGTACGAAGACTTAGATGCTTTTGGTGCTGGTGATCTTTATTTAGGTATTACTGGTCCGCTTTTCTTAGTTGGACTTATGATTCTGGCTTCGGCAGTGATGGTGATATCCTGGATTGTGTTACCACTTATGGGTAAAAGGCTTCCTTCTCTTCCTGTTAAAGAAGGTGCTTTGTTTGCTTTTCTAGGTGTTCAAGATTTACTGCTACTTTTGGTGGCAAATTCTGTTTTCTTTCACCCAAAATTTGGGGTGAATATTACTTTGAAAGATACACGATTTGGAATGATTGTTGCTTTTTTGGGTGTGATTTTGATGATTTGGAGTGGATATCAGTTATATCGAAGAGATCGAAAATTCAATGAACGAATTACTTCCTCTGAGCCTGTAGTGCGAATGCCCGAAGTTCAGGAGGAACACCGTCCAATGCGCCGAGTAGCGCCTGACACTGAAACTTCAACCGAAGAAAAAGTCGACTCTCAACCACTTAGAATGGATCTCTAATTTTTTGCGTCTATGACCACTGTTAAAAAACCTATTGCTAAAAAACCCGCTCCCAAAAAGCCTACTGCCAAACCAGTTCCTACCGGGCTTCCAAGTGGAATTGTGTTTTTTTGCAAAGATTGTCATAAGCTTGTAAAAGTTCATCGTGTAGGGCGCAGATTTGTTTACACTTGTGCTGAGTGCGGGACAAAAAATGTAGCTTTTGGCACAGATAAAAGTATTCGAAGTTTTTTCCATGTTAAAGATGAGGAGGAAGAAGAAGTTGCGGAGGCCGCTCCAGACGCGGAAAAATCGAAAGTCCAAATTTGAATTGTGCAAAACTCTGGGGGGGGCTCTTTTTCTATACCGTAGCCTAAATTTGACATGTGGATTTGGGGCAACCTGAAATCATTTTATACCTG
>CAXCBS010000029.1:0-11321 GCA_963980845.1 uncultured Candidatus Peregrinibacteria bacterium
CCGCCTCAAAACCATCAAGCTCGGCTGGCAAAAACATATGCCGACAAAAAAGCGCCTGATAGGCATACTCGCAAGTAACGCGCACGCGCAAGTTAGGCCCCACTTTCCCCTTAAAAACATATAATTCATCCCGCTCTTCTAAATACGATCGTATCAGCTCCTCTAACGCCGCATAATTTTCCTCTGAAATCGATCGATTCACCTCGCCCCAATCCACCTCATCATGAATGTCGTCCGTGTCCACAATGAATTTATCGTGCGGCGAACGACCAGTGTATTTGCCGGTTGTAGTTACCAGCGCTCCAGATTGACTCTGCTTAACTTCGCCGCGCGAAATAGCCGCAGCAACAAGCTCTTCAATAGATAAGTTTTTATTAATTTTTGGCGTCATAGGATGCTTTATAAATATTTTCAAAAAGTGGAGGAATATCATTTAGGGGAGTGGACGAAAACGCGATTCGAATCAATCCTCTAGTCAAAATTACTCCCGTATCATACTTGTCTAATAAGATTTGATGAACCGTCTTAGGATCAATTCCTTCGGCCGGTTTAAGGCACATAAAATAGCCAGAATTAAAAGGTAGAGCCTCAAAAACTTCGGTATATTCTGGATGATCGTTCAAAACTCTCTTTACCTCCTTATAGCGATTTTTCAAGATCTCAAATTTCTCCCTCTTTTCATCTTCGTAAGTATCTGAAGAGTAAGCCTTAATCAAAAGTGATTGTGACAAGTTCGAAATATTTGAAGCATTCCCGCGTAGCGCACCACCAGTTTTATCTTGCAAAACTTCAGCCGCCTCAGGCGTCATGCCCTTGTACGAATAGGTTAGAAATCCAACTCGAAATCCCCACACATAATCTTCTTTGGTCGGGCCATCTACTTTTACTGCCAGTAAATTTTCATGCAAGTCAGCAAGTTTTACAAAAAACGATTCTTTACTCACTCCTTCTTCATAAACCAGACCAAAATAGGCATCATCAATAATTGCCACAATGCGTTTGCCCGCACTTAGTGCTTCCGTAAAAACATCTATAATTTTTACGGTTTCTTCTTCTGTTATTGTGTAACCAGATGGGTTGTTAGGGAAATTCAAAATCACCACTTTTTTATCACCTGGAGCCAGTAATTCCTCACGCAGTCCTTCCACATTAAAACCACCGTTCTTAAAAGTTTGATAGGTTTTCACCTTCGCTTTATGCCATTTTTCAAAAACAAGCCGGTAATTTCCCCAATACAAATCCGAACAAATCAACTCCTCTCCTTCATCTAAAAATAAATAACCAGTTATGCTTAAACCATGCGTGAGTGCGGCTGTTACCACTGGTTTTGAAATAAAAATTTCCTCTAAGTTAGGATTTTTTTTGTATAACATTTCCTGCCATAAATTACGTAAATTCATTCGACCAAAACCTGGAGCATAAGGAAAAGCATCTTCTGGTTCCACCTCTACTAATTCAGCGATGGATTTAAGTCGCATTACCGATCCATCATCTTCTTTTGCTATCCCAATAGTAGCGTTATAACGTTTATTTTTGGCCTTGTCTGCTTGTGCCAAAATTCCCATTTTAGGATAAATCGCAGCCTTTCCTTTCTCAGACAGTAATTCTAAAATCTGCGCTGGTAAAAAATCATGGGGTCCGTTCATACGCTTAACTTACCAAAAATTTCTATACGCTGGAAGGCTCAACTTGCGGCCCTGGTGAAGTTCCGTTTTGCGGCCTATTAAAAGGGTTTGGCCCGGTGGAGTCCTTTTGTTCAAAAAATCGTTCCAAATCAGTTTCAAGTTCCTTGATTTTTTCTATAATGAAATCTTTTTCATCACCCTCTAAGTTTTTGGAATTTGCGCGAAGTTCATGCACTTTATCTAAAACATTTTGAATTCTTGGTGGTAACTCAGGAGAGAAAACATTAATTTTTTGCTCGAAATCTGCAGAAATCGGTTTTTGAAATAAGCTTTTTGCATCTTCAGAAATAGTAACCACATATTGGTTGTCTGGGCTAAGCGGCCCTTTTGGTAAGAAATGTAGGGTCTGCCGATTTTCCCACAAGAAATCACCCTCTACGGCTGGGTAAATAGAAAACGCTTCTTCTACTGAGCGTTGGGTCATGTTTTTATCAAATTCAATTGTAATTGGCATCACATCTGGATGCCAGTCGGGGCTAAGATTATTAACAGCCCGGTTTTGCGGTACTGGAGCACTTGATGCCGACACCATAAAAGCACCGCTAAACACCACCAACACTGACGCCAAGACCATCGAAGACGCCAGGCGATGCACGTAGAAAAACCCACTTTGTTTTTCAACCTTTTCTTCCATCATTTCTTGGTGCCTAGATTTTAATTGTTCACGCAAATCACGCTGAAAACTAGGCCTGGCCTTAGGTCTGCTGTTCATTAATTTAACCTCAAGTTCACCAAAATCTTGGCCTGAGGTCGGTTTTTTTAAATGCAGTATGTAACTTAGTAATTTACGCATGGTAAGCGGTTTTTAGCTTTTTAAGGGCGCGGAAGAGGATTACTCCGACGTGGTTAGGGGACAATCCCAATGCGTCAGCCACCTCTTGGTTGGATAACTCGGCAAAATATTTAAGCCGAACCACCTCTTCTTCTTGGCCTTTAAGGGCTGAGAAAGATTTTATAAGGTTTTGTTTTAAGTTTTTACGTTTTGTTTTTTTAGCTGGGTCGCGATCTAAGTCTTCGTCTTTGATCCAATTCGTGTCTTCGAGATTTCCAGTTGCTCGTTTACTGTTTTTCGCATAGTAGTCTTTTAAATGATTGCGTACGATGCGAAAGACCCAGGCCCCAAACGGGACACCTTTGTATTTATAGCGAGGCAGTGCTTGTAAAATTTTAATAAAAATTTCACTTGTTAAGTCTTCGGCCGTAGCGCGGCCATTAACTTTGCCGGCCACAAAACCATAGACTTTTGGGAAGTAGATTTCGTAGAGCTCTTCAAATTTCTCTACGTTCTCTTGCGCCTCTGCCACAAGTTGTTGTTCATCATGAAAATTCACAACAAGATTATACGTCAAAGATCCGATTAAAGTAACGAGAAACCGGTCAAAATATTACAAAACCACTATAAACCGCTTACCAAAGCCAAAACTTGCGTTTTTTTGTCTTAGGCGCCTCTAATTGTTTAATCTGATCCTCTAGCACCAAAATTCTTTTTTGAAAAATTTCCAAAAGTTCAAAAAGCCGTTTTTTGTCATCGCGGTGTTGTTGTACCAATTGTGTCATTACGTTTTGAAATCCAGCTGCTGTTTGATCATCCTTGGGTGCCCCGCTAGCATTGGCCGCATTAAATGGGCGCGTCTGCGATCGTTCTTGCTCGTAAACTTGTTCCACCACCGGCTCATCCTCTTCGATTTCTTCTTTTTCAATTTCCTCCTCCGGAACAAACTCTTCCACTAACTCAGGTTCTTCTGTTTCGGCTTTAACTTCTTCATCAATATCAAAATGCTTAGATAAACTCATTTTCTCCACTAAATAGGTAAAACCCTGCGGAGTTTTATATTTTCGATATCGCACTTTATTACCTTTAATAAGTCGGCGAATGGTCTGTGCCGACTTTCCAGATAGCAAAGCGGCGTCCTGTAAATTTAAATACTGGCTTTTAGCCATGTTGACTAATCAAAAATGTTGAGTAAGCAACACGATTTATACAGCAAATTTTTTGACTAATCAAGTCCGAGTTTTTGTCAAACACAAGCCAAAACCGCGCCTATACACTTGTGCAAGCCGAAATAGTGCGCTAAATTAAAAACCATTTTTAATTCACCCCCAATGAAACAACTTGATCAAATGGACGAAATTCGGTCCGCTTGTCAGAGAGCCAATTTAGAGCCTGTGGATGTTGAGCCTGATGATGATCATCCCGAAAGACTTGGCTGCATTCCTAGCTTTGAACTTATGGGCCTAGAAGTTAGTCGTCGCCAGGAAATGGTGCGTCTCTATATTGAAGAAGCCACCGGAAAATTAGTGGTTTCTATTCGTGTCCCAGATCATAAAAAGGCGAAACCTCAATTTGGGTTAACCTCGACTGAGATCGACCCTGCTCTTTTCGCCCCTATGAAAAGAAAAACTCCTGGTGCAGTTCTGGAAGCTTTTGGTTTTGACGCTATTCTCAATAAACTTAAAGGGGCGTTAGAACCTTTAGGCATTACTTTACCCCGAAAGGCTACTCACATTGGAGGATCATTATGGACAGCCTCAGTTGGCCTAGATGAGTCATAGTTTTAATTCCGTCCAGACTTGACACGTACGGGATCTTTTCGACGATTTTACAGGGTAAAAGTTATCGGCGCCGATAATTCTCAACCTGTAAATTAGCCAATAAATTTTTACGTAATTCCTTCCCGGGAAGCTATCAAATTTAAAATACGTCAAATCCCCGCTCCGCCGCGGAACACTCCTTCAACCTGTTAACACAAATCCAACAAAGGGTGCTCGCTTTCGGCTCGCAGCGCGAACTAGGCCTTCGGCCTTTTCGCGTGGTGGTGGGTCAGGTGGGAATCGAACCCACGACAGTCGGCTTAAAAGGCCGCCGCTCTACCCCTGAGCTACTGACCCACGCCACTTTAATATCTGTGACGCCTGTTGTAAAGGGTTTTTTCGCAAAAAAAGCGCCACTACTTAAGTTCTGAGCCGAAATTTACTAATCCATAGGCTCTCCTTCCACCAAGCTAATCACCACCAGAGAGATCGCTGGCAATGAGAACCAGAGGCTGTAATTCTGGATCATTAACTGAATAACCATGGAATCAGCGGCAAAAGTTGGTGCTGTTGTAGCAAAGCCGGCCGCTCCTATTAAAGATAGCCCAGAAATATACAAAAGAAGCGTGCTCACAATCAGCCCGGCATTCAAAACCCCAAACAAAAACGTGGTCAGAAGCCGCACCGGCAGCTTTTGTTCATTTAATATAGAAACCTGAAAACCACCTCGCACCGCAATAATCACCATCACCACAATAAAAATTAAAATTTTCATTCCAATCATAATCTCTTCGGCACTCGCTCCACCTAAAAACTTAACAATCGGATTGGGGCCACCTAGATACTGATATGCCAAGTTCGCAATTCCATCAGCCGTTAAAGTGGCCATGTAAGTACCAATAATAATCTTAATCGTCTGGTTACGGCCCACAATAAAACTATAGGCAATAATAATGGCGAAGAAGACAATTACGAACAGATCCCAGGAAAGAGCGATATTCATAACGCTATCGTACTGAAATTCGCTTTATGTGGCAAGTCGACCAAAGAGATCACTGTTTTTAACCTTGGCTTTACTGTCTTTCACTAGGTTTTCGTAAAGCGCCTTTTCACTGCGGCTTAGTTTTTTTGGAATTTCAATTTGAACGCGCACATAATGATCACCTTTATGTGAATTTTGCGGGTGCGGAACACCATAGTTTTTAATCTTAAAAACATGATCACTTTGCGTTCCAGCCGGGATTTTTAGTTTAACCGGACCATGAACTGTATCCGCTTGAATCGTATCGCCTAATACAGCCTGAAGCAGATTAAGTTCCTCAATTGATTGCACATCTAGTCCACGTCGCTCAAATTTAAGATGAGGATTAACTTGAATGTGTAGATATAAATCACCATGTTGACCTCCTAGCGTTCCAGCTTCACCCTTGTCTCGTAACCTGATAGTTGATCCATTTTCAATGCCAGAAGGGATTTTAACAGTAATACGACTTTTTTGACGAGATCGCATTTTGCCATGACAGGCAGAACATTTTTTCTCTGGAATTTGGCCCACTCCTTCACATTGTGAACAGGTGCGAACAGTTTGAACATTACCCAAAATCGTTTGGCGCGTGCTTCGGACCTGTCCCGTTCCTTGGCAATCTTTGCAAGTGGCTAGGGAAGTTCCTGGCTCAGCTCCTTTTCCGTGACAGTGTTTACAGGTATCAGCTTTAGTTATTTCTAATTCTTTTTCAGCTCCAAATACCGCATCCTCAAAACTTAACGTAAGCATGCTCTCTATATCATTTCCGGGACGAGGGCCACGTTTCTGCGGACCTCGGGCCCTTCCTGGCGTTCCTCCAAAAAAGGTTTCAAAAATATCAGCAAACCCTCCAGATCCTCCAAAACTAGAAGGGTCAAAATTACCAAAGCCTCCTTGAAAGCCACCGGCTCCGGGAGAGCCGCCACCTTTAAACCCAGAAAACCCAAACTGATCATACTGAGTTTTCTTTTGCTTATCAGATAAGATTTCGTAAGCCACGCTCACTTCTTTGAACTTTTGTTCAGCTTCCGGGTTGTCTTTATTAACATCCGGGTGATATTTTTGGGCGAGCTTACGATAAGCTTTTTTGATTTCCGTCTCTGAAGACGAACGATCTACTCCTAAGATTTTGTATAAGTCCTTTTCCATACTAGGCGGATTTTACCAGAAAATTACTAAAACCAATAGCGGAAAAAATTAAACCATAACTCTCAAAAAAATCAAGAAATTTTAGAAAACAGGGTAAAAATGCCAAATTTTCGTAGCAGAAAGCAAAAAAAAGACCTTTGACCAGTCAAAAATGAGGCAAACACCCAAAAGAGCGCTCTTAGTCGCTTTAAATAAACAAAAAAACGGCTTTGACTAGTCAAAAACTTTGATTAGTTAATCAACATTTTAGTTTGATTAGTCGTAACGCAAAGTATACAACACCAGATTTCACCTATAATTGTCAAATTGCCCGAGTAGAAAATAGGCAAAGAATGGCTTGCACAAAACAAATAACGTCAAATGTATGTACGAAAGATTTTGAGCAAAAAGCAACTCAAAGTGTTGATCAGTTGTGCATAAAATGTGCATAACTTGTTGATAAGTCGATTTCAAAAAATAGCCCCCAAAAAACACCACGTGTATACCCTGTTTTTTCCCTTTATATAAACAAAAAAGCGAGTTTGACTACTCGCGCAACAAACATGTGTTGATTAGGCAACACCCAATACTAAAACGTTTTGAGTGCCGATTTTTGGCTAACAGAAGCGAAAAAGGGATTGCATTAGGTTAGCTAATTCTCTAAGGTTCGAAAGGTAATCTTAATACCGCCTAACGGGTTAGCCTTTATGGCCCCATCGTCTAGTGGCCTAGGACACCACCCTCTCACGGTGGAAACACGGGTTCGATTCCCGTTGGGGCTGCCAGAAAACTTAAGAAAATAATAATAGATTTTGTCACCCGTAAAGTTGAAACAAATACGACCATAGAAGAGTTATCGGTAGACGTACGATTATAAGTATACGAATGCCCCTTGAAAATCCGGGAATAACGAGATGGGGTAAGGTCCAAAAGGCCTTACTTAAAACGAATTGTGTAATTTTATTTATTTACGAAAGGTTTATAAGAATATAGGTGCGTGCTCCTTTATATATATAGGGGTCCACCTGAATTATTTCCTTTTTTCTTTTTTTACTTTTTATTATTAATCCCTTAACCCCTACATATGGAAATACGTAGATCTATTGCTGGGATAAGTTTACTAGCGCTTCTCACCTCTGTGGTGGGATTCAGTGCTGTTGCTTATGCTCAGTCATTTTCTGATGTGGACACGGATCACTGGGCGTATGAGTACGTCGAAGATCTCTATGCACAAGGTGTCGTCGAAGGATATGAAGACGCATCTTTTGGTTGTGATGGCACAGCCAACCGCGCAGAGTTTTCTAAGATGGTTGCTCTAGCGTTTGGGTTCGATACAGAAACCGAGTATGATGCTGGTTTCTCTGATGTCGAAGCTGACGCATGGTACGCTCCGTACGTGAACACATTGGCTCAAAACGGAGTCGTTTCAGGTTACACTGATGCTGATGGCGAAGCCACCGGCGAATTTGGTCCTGGCGACACTGTTAATCGTGCTGCTGCTGCTAAAATGCTAGTTTTGGCTGGCGGTCTAGAGGAAGACGTCTCTTTTGACGGTGCTTTCGAAGACGTTGAAGCAGACGCATGGTACGGTCCTTCAGTTCTCACTCTCTATGCTAATAGCGTAGTAGATGGGTACGGTGACGGAACATTTGGCCCTGGCGACGACCTAAGTCGTTGTGCACTTGCTAAGATGGTTGTTGGAACTCAGAATCCTGTTGCTCGTGACGTCGAAGATACAGACGACACTGACGACACTGATGATACTGACGACACTGACGACACCGATGATACTGATGAAGATGTTGCTTCTGACGGTACTCTTACCGTTGAAATGGGTGACGAAGTAGACGGTGGATCAGTACCTAAGGGTGCTACTGCTGTTGCTATGCTAAACGTTGATCTTACCGCTGCCGGTGAGGACATCGTTGTAAGCGAAATGATCTTCAGTCGCTCAGGAGTTGGTTCATCTTCTGACTTCTCAAACGTTTACCTTTACGATGGTGACGATCGTCTAACTACTGGACGCTCTGTTAGTTCTTCAACTAACACTGTGACTTTCAGCGCTTTAAGTGTTGATGTTCTAGCTGACGAAACTGTTACCTTGACTGTTGTTGCTGATTTCTCCAGTTCTGCTGGTGCAGCTAACACAGACGCTTTTGAATTCCTAAGCGCAGATCACCTTACTCACAACGGTGTTGACACAGATGGTGACTTCCCTCTAGAAGGTGAAGAATACACTATCTCTGGATCATCTTCTGGAACAATTACCATTGAAAAATATGGTTCTCTTTCCAACCCAACCGTTAGTGAACAAGGTTCAGAAATCGCTAAATTCAAACTATCTGCTGCTAATGAAGACATCTGGTTAAACAGAATCGCTCTTCGTGTTCGTGGTAGTATTTCAAGTTCTCTTGTAACTAACTTTGTTCTTTACAATGGTACTACTGAAGTAGCTACTGCTGCTGAACTAAACAGCAATGAACTTATGGTTTTCGCCCTTGATACTCCTCTGGAGATTGAAAAGGGTAATGATGACACCTTTACAGTAACTGCTGACATCGGTGCTGCCGATGCCAATGACACTATTATTGTTGATCTTGATGAAAACACCGACCTAGTCGCTGTTGGAGAGGTTTACGGTTACGGTGCTCAAGTTACTGCTACTAGTTACGACGGTAACACTACAGGTGCTGTTACAACCAGCTGTACAACTACTAGCTGGGATGACGCATCTTGTACTACCGTTGAAGGAGGCCAAGTTACTGTTAGCTTCATCGGACCTTCTGCAATGAACGTTGCAGTTAACGACGATGATCTAACTGTATTCGAATTCTCAATGACATCAGCTGTTGATGTTGAGGTTCGTGATCTTGATTTCACTCTTACTGCTACTACTGACAATGCTGGTCTTATCACTACAACTGCTAACTTCACAGATATCAAACTTGTTGACACCGATTCTGGTTCAACTGTTGGTTCTGCTGTAGAACTTGACGCTAGTGGTGATGATGATGATTCACAAGCTTTCGAATACACTGACATCTTCTATATTGATGCTGGTGAAACTCGAAACCTAGGAATTGTTCTAGATCTAGCAAATAACACAGCTATGGCTAACGATACTTTCTACGTTACCTTAAGTGGTATCAGTACTAGTGAAGGTATTCGTGATATTGGTACTGGTGATTACGTAACTGACATTGTCCCATCAGGTGACCTTGCTGGTAACTCTCACACTGTACTTAGCTCTAGCCTTTCTGTAGCTCTTGCTTCAAACCCTGCTTCTGACACAGTTGTTAAAGGATCTTCAGATGTTGAATCTGTTGGTTTCTCATTCACTTCTGGTCAAGCTAGCGACGTTACTGTTTCTGGTCTTACTTTGACTGGTTACGTTGACGCTGGTGACGGCACTTATGTTGCAGGATCTGACTCAACTGATACTTCTGATACTACAACTCTTAATCTAAGTAGTGTTGTTGGAGCAGTCACTCTATATGACGGTTCTGGTAACGTAATCTCTTCTTCTGATGAGAACTACACTAGCACTAACTCAACCATTTCCTTCACTGGAATGGATTGGGAAATTACAGCTGGTCAAACTGATAAATTGATTGTTGTAGCTGATGTTTATAACAGTTCTGTTGGTGACAACAACAACTCATTTGCATTTGATATTGCTGATGTTTCAGCGCACATTACTGCTTACGATGGTGATGGTCGAACCATTACTGTTGCTGACACTGATGGTGTAAATGGTGGTGTTGCTGCTACTCGTGCAATTACTGTTGCCGATTCTGGTGCTATCACAATTGCTGCTCCTGCTGATCAAGTTGATGACGGCGTAGCTGTTGCTGGTGCTGATTCAACTACTGATCCTCTATTAGTTGCTAAATTCAAAGTTTACTCAACTGATGAAGATATGAAAGTTGAAGAAATGCAATTTGACTTTACTGGAACTACTGCTGACGCAGTTGATTATGTTATTCTCAAATACCCAACTTCACTTGATGACTCTACTGAGCTTGATGGTGAAACTCAGGTAACTCTTGTTAATGACATGGCCGACTTCTCTTCTCTAAGCGCCATGATTCCTAAATCTGACGACGATGAGAATGCTGTTGAACTAGAACTTTACGTTACTACTAACGCTGTAGGTTCTGGAACATCATCAGGTAACAAAGTTGATTTAGACTTTGATAATCTTGACGGCTTTAAGGCTGTTGGTCAAAGCTCTGGAACAACCTTGACTCATGATTCTACTAACTATACAGGTGCTCTAGTAAGTGGTGAGCAAATTGCTCTTTACCGAGCTATTCCTACCTTTGCAACTGATACATCTGATAGTGAATGTCCAAGTTCTCAATTGACTGCTGGAAGTTCTAGCGCTGTATACTGTTTCTCAGTATCTGCTGACTCTCCAATTGGTCTTTACCAACTAACATTCGATGCAACTCCTAGTTTATTGGGTACTGATAACACACAATCAGGACACCTAGGTGACGCTGGTGGATGGGACATTTATGACCTTGATGACACAAGTACGTCTCTAGGTACTGGTACATGGACTGATGCTACTAACCAAGTTGCGATTGTCTTCACTGCCGAAGAAGAAGTTAACGGAACTAAATACTATGTTGTTAAAGCTCCTGTGAGCTTTGAAGCTAGTCGTTCTGTTGCCGCTTCTCTAAGTGTTGGTCTTGCTGCTGATTCAGCTACCGACCACGCAACTCCATCTGCTGCTGCAAATGTGTCTGATTCTAACGTTTGGTCTGATCAGACTGCAACCGGTCACAATACTGCTACTCTTGACTGGGTAGATACTTACAAATTTGGAGACTTACCAACTGACGCTGTTGATCTTGCTGAAGCTGCTAGCTAAAGATAAGATTAACCTCTTAAGTTGAGGTAAGACCTAATGATAGGTTTAAGAGCCCCCCGCGAAAGCGGGGGGC
>CAXCBS010000030.1:0-11192 GCA_963980845.1 uncultured Candidatus Peregrinibacteria bacterium
ATTGTTTGTGATTATGCTCTCCAATACGATAGTAAAAGAAGTTTTGTTTAAAGTTGATTATAGTAACGCCGAGTATTCGGCCTATGGCCAAGAGGCTGTGGTTGAATTTGATGCAGCCAGAGGAGTCGCAGAAATTGTGGGTATTACTAATTTTATTGTTTCGTGGGCTGCGCCGTTTGCTGTGTTTGCCCTGATTATTGGCGCCATCATGTATTTAACTGCTTTTGGAGAGCAGGAACGTATGGATAAAGCCAAAAAAATCGTAATCAATTCTGTATTTGCCTTAGTTATTATCTATGGCTCTTTTGCCATTGTTTCAACTGTAATCAGTGGAGTTTTCTAAATTATGAAATCAAAAATACTAAAATTTGTTGCTTCCTTAACCCTCTATTTAGTGGTGACTAGCTTGTTGCTGGTTTTATTTCAGAGTGTAGGAGTTGCTAGCGCTGGACAGGATTTTTTAAATGTACTTGAAGAGGTTGGAGATAAAACTCAACTCGAGAATTACAATGTAAATGTGCATGCTGACGCCTCGTCACACTCCGGGGCCAAAAACATTACCAGTGCGATTTTCTTTGTAATTGATTTTATTAAATATATTGCCGGGACGCTTGCGGTGCTAATGCTTATTATTAACGCTCTGCATCTTCTTACTGCTGGTAAAGAATCCGAGGAAAAAACCAATAAAGAGAAACTGTTTTTGAAATACGCCCTAATGGGTCTGGTGCTAATATTTATTGCCGAAGAAGGCATTACGTTGGCGTTTTTTGGAGAAGAGGGTGAAGTCTTACGAGACGCGGATCAAGCCGCTGAATTTGCGCAGGTTGGGTCTGAGTTAGTAAGAGGTATTTACACCTTTGTACAGGTGTTCTTAGGCTCAGTCGCAGTGCTGATGATGGTTTATTCCGGTTTCCAAGTTTTGGTGGCTGGAGGATCTGATGAAACTGTTAACGCTGCTAAAAAAAGGATTGTTATTTCTTCGATTGGTTTAATCATTGTTGGACTTTCCGAAACCATTATCAAAGACGTTGTTTTCAAAGATCAAGGAGATGAGATAGATGTTGAACGAGGTCGAGAAATCATTGTTGGACTTACGAATTTCTTATCATCCATGATGGCTGTAATTGCCGTGCTGGCGTTTGTTTATGCTGGCTTCTTATATATCTTGAATTTTGGCAATGACGAGATGACCGGCAAAGCCAAAAAAGTCATGTTCGGCGCGATTATTGGCCTAGTATTGGCTGCCGCCGCTTTTGCTATTGTTTCCACTGTGATTCCTGTTGAAGGAGCACAGTAATAATTTTACTAATCAACTTTTAAAAAACAAATTCCATGAGTACCCTAAAACAAAAGTTCAAAAAAACACTGGGATGGAGCGCGTTCATCGCGCTGGTTGCAGGCCTGATCCTGCCCGCCCTCATATCTAGCCAAGCTTCGGCCCTGGAGTTAGAATTTAACATCCCCGGCGAAGAAGAGTGGTGTGATGACCAAGAAGGCAGCTGGATTAGCTGTGCTGGAGAAGAAGGCACCAGTTTTATAGACTTTGACGGAGATTTTGTTCCCCCCGACGCTGATGGGTACGCCGAAGGGATTACGCAAACTAGCTCTGCTCGTGAATTTGTGGTTAATGTAACTAATTTTGTGCTTTCATTCCTCGGTCTGTCGGCCGTGATAGTGATTATTTACGGTGGTTTCTTATACGTAACTGCTGGTGGAGAACAAGAGAAAGCCGATAAGGGTAAAAAAAGTGTGATGTACGCGGTAATGGGTATTCTTATCGTGCTTATTTCATACGCCTTGGTTAACACAATTATTCAGGGGGCCGCCGGCGGAGATGATGCCACTTCTTCGGATGCTCTTTATTCCGCCGGTGGTGTCACCAGCGAAAGCATGAGCCTCTACCAATCAAAAGAAATGCTCGACATTATCTCTGGTGCTGGTGAAACTTTCATCGAAGAATACACTCGTTTCTTAAACATTGCCGCAATCTTAGATGCCATGGCCAATGTTGGCAGTTTTAATGACGATGGTCTCGACGAAATGGCCGAAGGATTTGGCCTTATCCAGAACGAAACAAGCACTTATAGTGACTCCTATGACATGGTCCGTGAGGCCGAGCAATTTGTTAATCGCTATATCAGTTACAATAACCCAAGCTTTTTCACTCAATTCAAAAACTACTTTACTCAAGTAGCCTCAGCCGGCGAAGCAATTGAACTCAATGTTGCCACTTTAAACACTCAAGAATACGCTGCTTTTGAAGCTTGTTGGGAAGACTGTTCAGATTACGGTATATACGAAGAAATAGATGGAGATGATGAAGACTTTGCAGCTTATCAAGCAGATACAGTTACCTGTTGGGGTGAATGTAACACCGACGACGTATATGCAGACTACTACGATCCATACGAAGTCGCTGCAGATGTTATCTCTGATATTCACGAGATTTCTGATCAATCAGCAGTAGATTTTGTTTTAGCTCTTTCCGAAATTTACGTTACTTTAGACTCAATGCAGGGCAGTTTCGAAGGGTTAACACTAATTGATGAATATTTTGAAAGAATCTTAGAAGACCTTGAAGGATATGAGGCTAGAACCTTGTTTTTGGAAAGAGAAGAACCAAAAGTAACTTGGGGAGATAGTACTTACGACACCAGAACTTTCGACTACACCCATGCTGGCGGCAATAACACGGCCCAAATCTACACCAGTCTTCCTGGTGGAAGCGGTCAGATTGGAGAAGTTATTGGACTTTTAAATAACATTTATCTAGAAATCGAAACCTTAGAATTCACTACTTCAATTATTGAAGCCAATACCAAAGAAGGCAACGCACCACTAACCGTGACCTTTAACGGTCTTGACTCATACGACCCATCTGAACAATCAATTATCGATGACACCCAATATGAATGGGATCTTTTAGGTAATGGATTTAATGGGGGAGATGATGTGAATGGCCCCAATGTTTCTTATACTTATGAAGATCCTGGGACTTATCGTGTTGCTCTTCGCGTAAATAGTTCTACTCCTGAAAGCATTGCCTCTGGCATGACTTATTTAAGTGTAAAAGTTAATCCTCCTTCTTCAATTATTGATATAACTGCCCAGTGTCAATTGGCTGGCAGTTGTAGTGATGCCAAGACCTTAGAAGAGACAGGTGCAACTAGGTGGACGTTTACTGGTGAACAAGCTCGTTCCGGAATAGTGTTTGACGCTGCTGGGACCACTGATGGTGATGGCAATGAAAACACTATTATTAATTTTGATTTTGACTATGACGATGGTGAATCTGATAGCGGCGAAAGCTCTACCGCAACTCACTATTATGAAGCTGAAGGAAAGTATGACTTTACCCTAGAAGTAACTGATCAAAACGGTGTTACTGATAGACAGCGTATTGATTTGATTGTAGCCTCTCCTGCCGCTGATATTAGCGCTAGCGCTACCAGTGGACAAATCGGAGACACAATTAGTTTTGACGCCAGTGATTCCATTACTGATAACGGTTCTATCAATAACTATACTTGGACTATTTATAAAGATGGGGTAGCTATTGAGCTCACGTCTGATGGGGCGACTGAGGACTACACAACTTCTCCTACCTTTGAATTCACTTTCGATGAACCAGGAGAGTATGAAGTAGTAGTCTCAGTTTTAGATAGTAACAACGAAAGTAATGAGGATTCACTTATCGTAACTATTGAAGCCAGCGAACCAACCGCGGCCTTTGATTACAAAATTCTAGATACAACTCAGCCCGCTCGAGTGCATTTGGACGCTTCTTATAGTGATGACCCAGATCGTGAAGGAAGCAAAGACGATAACCTTACTTATGAATGGACCATTGATTCTAACTATTATGAATTAGTAGACGGAGACTTGTCTTCAGAACAATTAATTATTGATTTCCAAGAAGTTGGAGATCACGAATTAACTCTCACTGTTTACAATGACCACGAGGCAGAACTTCAGAAAAGCAACAGTTACACGCGTAAAATAACCATTGATTCGATTCTTAATATCGAAGTATCGGTTATAAGTGGTACTGCAGTTTTCTTAGATGAAAAAGGAGTGGCTGAAGTCGAGGTAAATCTGTTCAGTGATTACATGGAATCTTTTGAAGTGGAGTGGTCTGATGGTAGTGACCCAGAAACCATCCCCGCTGAAATAGGCGAAGCCGTACTAGCAACCCATAAATACGATGCGGCCGGTACTTATCCGGTTTCGGCGATTGTTTATGGCCCAGACAACCAAACCAATGAAATGACTCGAAATGTTTACATTGGTAATGGCGAAACTCCAATTCCAATTATCAAAGTGTTTGTAGAGGATGTGGAAAGTGCTGATGCTAATGAAGTTTCCGGCACAACAGTTAGTCAGTTTAAATTTGATGCCAGCGAATCTCTTGATTTCAACGGTAAAATGATTAAATCCAGCTCATCCTATAACTGGAATTTTGGTAATAGTGATGAGATTGTCACTGGCGACAAACACACTGTTAAATACGATGATACCGGCATTTACGAAGTAACTCTTACTATTAAGTCACCCAAAGATGAGTCCAAGACAGCTTCGGCCACCATCACGGTGAATGTGGAAGAATCTGAGCCAGTAATTCATAACGTTACCGTCACCCTAGGTCACGGTGAATACGATACAGTTACACCAGTAACTGTTGATGTAGATGTTACGGCCACTGATGAAGATGGTGAAATTATTAGCTACAAAGTGTGGTATTACGATGTTGATAACACTTCTGAGCAAATAAACACTCAGGTAACAACTGACGACCCTATTATTATGACCATTAATACTAATGGCATCAGCGGGGAAGAAAAAGAATATGGTTTCGTAGTAGAAGTAACTGATGATGACAATAATACAGTGAGTTCACTTGACCAGTTAGCTGAATCCAATCAACCAATTTTTGAAGTTGAAAACGGCACTAACGTTGCTCCTCTAGCTGATTTTACAGTTAATAAAACCAGTGTCATGATGGGTGAAACAGTTGTTTTCACCAGCAGTTCCTCTGATGAAGACGGAGATCCTGGAGATCTTCAATACAACTGGGATTTAGATGGAGACGGATTCTCAGAATCAGATTGGACTGATGGAGCTTCTGTTAGTCATGAATATAATTATGTTGATCGAAACGGTATTGAGGCTCGTTTAAAAGTAAAAGATGCTGACGGAGCCACTGCAGTTTCCGAAACAATTCGGATTTATGTAGATAGCACTACCGAAGATCCAGAAGCAAAATTTGACTGGGCCATCTCTGACGAAGACCAACTTATGGCTGAATTTACTGATAGTTCAATTTTCTATACCGAGGAAAACGCCGATGACTATGAATTTGCAAGACAATGGTTCTGGGATTTAGATGGCGACGGTTCTACTGATTCCGAAGAACAAAACCCAACTTATACTTACGAAACAACCGGCGGTTACAGCGTGACTTTAACTGTTATGGATGAGGAAGGAAATGAATCAGATCCTTCCAAAGAAACAGTCACTATTGCTGAAATCGAAAAACCAAACGCTGATTTCGAAGTTGTTTATTACGATAAATACGAAGACGATGATGCGGTTGAATGGTATCAAGTAGAATTTGTAAATAAATCTAGTGTTGGTGAGGGAGCTGATCCACTTACTTATGAATGGTTTATGGATTTAGAAAATCTAAATGTTAGTAGCGATGGGGTGGTAAGTCCTGATTACACGGTTCGTGAACCGGGTGATAGTGGAGTTTACACCTACGAACTTTCTAACTATGGCGACGCCGCTAGTCTCACCGAAATTAAGGTTGAAGCTAAGCTCTTAGTACAAGACAATCTCGGTCGCACCGATGAAAAAACCGAAACAATTTCACTTGCCTTGCCAGTGGAAACTCATGAAGACTTGGTTCTTACCTTAGGTGCTTACGGACAAGATGAGAGTCAGTCAGACACTTACACCATTGTTGGTGATGAAGGGGATGTGAATTTTTACTTTTTAGCTAAGAATGTTGAAGGCACTGCGATTTTCTGTCTTGACCAAGATCATGATTGGAATTCTGATAACACCAACGGAGCCAATGATGATTGTGACCCAATTAGTGTTTCTTCAAGTTCCATGAGCGATACAGTTTACGAAGCTGGTGATAGCGAACTAGTGAACGTTTCATATACGTTCCAAAGAGCGTACTCCACAGCAGATAAGATAACTGCAACTTTGCATGTAGTAGATGACGAAAGTGAAAGCTTAGAAGCTTATTTAAGTGGCGATGAATCAAGAGGCGCTAGCACTACTTTTTACATTAAATTTGAAGACGAAGAAGACGAAATATCCGGCGCAACTTCAATGTTGCCGGTCACAAGTGTAGAAGCTCTTTACATTTTGGCAATAGCATTCTCCTTTACGCTTATTGGTGCGAAAATCTATATTAAACAAGGTAGTGATCTACCTTCCGATTATTAAACATTTTAAACCCTCCTAAAAATGACCGAAGAACAACAACCAAACACGGAGGAGCAAAAGGTGCCAACACCAGGGCTAACCCCAGCCCCAGCACCCGCTCCCACCGCTCCCGCTGAGCCAGCCCCTGCGCCGTCTCCAGCCCCCGCTGCCACTCCAGCACCTGCCCAGCCTGCGGCAGCACCTGTAGCGCAGCAACAACCAGTCGCTCCTGTTCCGCCGGCACCGCCTGCGGCCCAACCTGGTGTGCAATCCGGATCTCCGGCCGCACCACCTAAAACTCCAGAGCAAATAAAAGCTGCTAAAAAAGCGCTCAAGGAGAAAAAGAAGAAAAAGAAACTCTTATTTATAATGCTTGGAACACTGGGGTTAGTGTTTCTTATGGTGTTTGGCATGGCTTTCTTTATTTTGAGCCAATCCGGATCCGGACCAAACCCATTACTTGGTTTATTTGGTCTTTCAGAAGAGGAACTTTATCCGTTCCTTATTAATATGGCCAATCTGTTCTTTGGGATGTTTGATTTCATTGCCTTTATTGTGGCTCTAATTGGCGCATTTATGTTTGCCATGGCCAAAAAAGGTGACAAATCTGGCAAAAAGAAAGGCACAATGATGCTTATTGCCGGTTCATTATTTTTTGTAATTATTTCGTTAGTATGGGCTGCTTCATATATGTATTTACAGGAACAAAAAGCCAAATACGCCACTGCTAGCCAAGCCGACATGCAGTATGTTTTGACCAGTCCAGAGGATGTGACCGGCTTAACAGCCCCAGCCTGGATTGAATTTGATGCTAGCAATATTACGTCCATGGTCGATTCCGCTAATAAATACGAGATTTTCTCTTATTCTTGGGATTTCGGTGATGACCACGAAGCTACTGGTGAAACTGTTAAACATCAATATACTGCCAAGGGGGAGGATGATGGTCGTTACATTGTAACGCTCGAAGTTGATTACGAAGATATTAAAACTGGCGAAGAACTCACCGATACATTTACCGTAGACGTGGTGTTTGATAATGAGCAAGTTAACGCTCATTTCACGGCTGATCCAATTTCTGGATCTATTCCGTTAGTTGTTAGTTTTGACGCTTCTGAGAGCGCTGACCCAGACGGTGAAATCGTTGAATATGAATGGGATCTAGATGGTGACGGAAGTTATGACGACGCTGAAGGAGTGGAAACAGAATACACTTATGATAAATACGGTTCTTATACTGTTAAATTACGTGTTACTGATTCCAACGGCGAAAGCGATATTATGGAGCAAGAAATCGTAGTTGATGATGGTGATTTACCAACTGCTACTATTGATTACACTCCAGAAGAAAATGATCGCTTATATGCTGGTCAAGAATATCTATTCAAAGCCACCGAAGCTTCTAGTCCAAACGGTTCTGTTGAAAAATACGAATGGGATTTTGGTGACGGTTCAAATATTACCAAAAACCGTACTGCCGAACATTCTTACAAAAACGCCGGCAGCTACACTGTAACCCTTACTCTCACTGATGAAGATGATGAAGTTGGCACAGTTACCGCTGAAATGACTGTTGTAGTCGAGGACAGCGCTCCTATCGCTAAAATCAACACTGACCAAGATTGGTCATCAGACGAAGGCGAAGACCAGATTATGGGTGAAGTTCCTTTCACTGTTCAGTTTAACGCTTCCGAAAGCACTGACCCAGATAACGACATCGTAAACTATGAATGGGATTTAGATGGTGACGGCACAATTGATGAAGTTGATGAAGAAGCCACCTTTACTTACAACGAAGCTGGCGACTTTGAAGCAATTCTCTATGTAGAAGATTCTGAAGGTCATGAAACAGAAGCCAGTATTACTGTTTATGTAGGTGGACAAGCCTTATCTGCTTCGGTTGAAGCAGACACCTTAAACGGTGAATTGCCATTAACTGTTGATTTTGATGCCTCTGGTTCTAGTTATCCAGATGGTGAAATTGTAAACTACTACTGGGATTTCGGTGATGGAACTACTAAGTATTCCACGGCTCAAGTCACTTATACTTACGACACCGTCGGAACCTTCACTGTAACTCTAAAAGCCATTGCGGCCGACGGCGAAGAATCCGAAGATTCAATTATGATCAATGTTTTACCAATTTCAGTTAGTGCTTGTTTTACCAACAATGTTAGTTCTGGTAACGCACCACTGATTGTAACTTTTGATCCAAGTTGTTCAAACGGCACGGTAGCCAATTATCGCTGGAATTTTGATGACGGTGATATTAGTTATGCTCGTAAACCAGTACATACTTTTGAAAATGCTGGAACTTACGTTGTTGAACTAACCGTCGAAGATTCAGACGGCTTCTCTGATACTTATCAGGCTACTATTCCGGTTTACGGAGAGAATTAATCCGACCTAGGATTTCTTCGTCAATATGACCCGGTTTAACCATGTGTTTCGGTGAAAGCAATTCATCTAAGTCTTCTTGTGACATTAGATCTTTAGCAGCCACTACTTCGTAAAAAGTTTTCTTGTTTTTACGCGCCTCTTTTACCAGTTCCGCCACCTCGTGATAACCAAGATAGGGGACTAAGGCTGTAGCCATGGCCATGGAGCAATCAAAATTAGCTTTGATCTGATCACGATGGGCCCGAATACCATCAATTGATTTTTCACGGAACATTTTAAGGCCGTTACGCATGATTTTCGTAGAGAACAAGAGGTTCCACATTTCTAGTGGCGTAAACCAGTTAAGCTGCAGTTGACCACCTTGAGCACCAAGAGAAATTGTCTGATCATTCCCAATCACTTGAAAACAAATCATATTCACACATTCACAAATCGAAGGATTAACCTTGGCCGGCATAATAGAAGACCCAGGTTGCACCCGCGGCAACTTAATCTCATGAATACCAGCTTGCGGTCCCATGTTTAGAATTCGTAGATCATTGGCAATGCGATTAACCTCCACGGCCAATGCCCGCAGCGCAGATGAAGCTTTTAAAAAAGCAGCGTGACTATTGTTGGTTTCAAACAGATTTGGTGCTGGTTTTAGGGGGAGTCCACTTATTTTAGATAGTTTTTCCGTTACAAGTCCCTGAAATTCCGGATGAGCATTAATCCCAGATCCAGTTGCGTTTCCTCCTAGTCCAATCACAGTTAACGCTTTTTCAGCCTCTTCAATTGTATTGAGTGCAGTTTTCATTGCCGCAGCATAAGCCATAAATTCTTGGCCCATGGTCACCGGAACAGCGTCTTCTAAATGAGTGCGTCCAACTTTAATAACATCCATAAATTCTTCTCCCTTAGCCTCTAGAGATTTCTTAAATTCAGCAATTTCCTGCTTGAGAGTTCCAAAAACCATTAACACTGCAATTCTAGCTGCCGTTGGGTTCACATCATTTGAACTCTGGGCAAAATTAACCTGATTATTTGGGTGTACATACTTATAACTGCCACGTTCTGCTCCCAAGATTTCATTAGCACGATTCGCAATAATTTCATTAGCATTCATATTATAAGGCGTTCCAGCTCCAGCCTGAAAAACATCAATTGTAAATTCATCATTAAACTTGCCATCAATAAATTCTTGCGCTGCTTCTTCAATGGCTTTGGCTTCTTTTTCCTTCACACTTCCTAGCTCGCGATTTGCTTGAGCAGCAGCCAACTTAACCATTCCCAGCGCTTGGCGGAAAAATTCTGGGGCTTTGATATCACTAATTTGAAAATTTGATAATGCTCGGGTAGTAAAGGAGCCATAGTAGGCATCTGCCGGAACTTCAATCTGTCCGAGGGCATCTTCCTCGGTTCGAGTTTTTTTAGTCATAATATTTAAAATCAAGGATTTGCTAAAAAATGCCGTTGCATTTGATAAAATTAACAATTTTTTGCTGTTGCAAGGCAGGCCGACGAAGACCTATCAAAATAGATAAGTCGAGGAGGTCTAACGCAGCAATAGTAAAAAAGAATAATTTTAGCATTGTGAGGGTATTTTTTGGGAAGTCCAACAACTGAACCGCCAATCATAAAAAAGGAATGGCGAAAATTTGAGAGACAAAGGATACTTTACCCTAAAAATCCCTGTCCGACAATATAAGTTTCGCGACTACGATCTCGACAAGACTGTGGTTTGAAACATTTAACCTGTTTAAACATTTTTTTAGAACGCTTCACAACTTGCTGAAAATCTTCACCCTGGAAAATCTTAGTAGCCACATATCCGCCACGCTTAAGATGTTTTTCACAAAAACTAAGCACCGCGTGATTAAGTTCCGCCGAATGATAGGCATCCACATCGTGCTGCCCAGTTGTCTTGGGCGCTAAATCTGCCACCACACCATCAACTTGCCCCGCTCCCACAGCAGCTACTGCCACCTCATCCGTAATATCCACCTTATAAACCTCCACATTGTCAGCCAGCGGATCAATCTCCTGCAAATCTAGGGCAAACACCTTGCCCGGACCGACCCATTTACTCAGTACCTGCGCCCAACTTCCGGGGGCCGCCCCCAAATCTGCCACTTTGTCCCCCCGACGCACTAACTTAAATTTCTTTTGAATCTCCTCTAACTTGAAAGCACTCCGCGCCCGAAGTCCTCGTTGCTTGGCCTCCTGAAAATATCGATCCCGCACACGGTATGGTTTAGGCATCCTCTGATGGGGTTACTGATTTTCGCGCTTTTTTTATCTCTCCGCGCCGTTTCTTGGCTTCTAACATTTTTTCTTTGGCCCGCTTTGAGCGTTTTTGCTTTTGTTTACGCAGT
>CAXCBS010000031.1:0-11159 GCA_963980845.1 uncultured Candidatus Peregrinibacteria bacterium
CGCTTAAAATGTTTCGGGTGGCGTGTTTGTGAAATCTTTCTTCGTTTTCAATTGGTAGGCTAATTGGCAGGTGTGGCATTTCGGCAGGGATTTCGTCATAGCCAATAATGCGAGCAATTTCTTCGGTGATGTCTTCCTCGATACTAACGTCGCCAGTGGCGCGATGAGATGGGATTTTAACTTTGAGTTTGTCGCCTTCTTTTGTGACGTCGAATTCAAGTGAGGAGAGAATGCGGATCATTTCTTTTGTTTCGATTTCAATGCCGATTTTGTTGCTAATTACGGCTGGATCTACAGTCATTTCAATTTGAGGAGCTTTCCAGTCTCCAGCAGTAATAATGGGGCTGGCGATTTTAAGGTCTGGGCAAGTTTCTTGGAGTAAGACGATAGCGCGTTTGATGGCGATTTCAGTGAGCGTGGGATCTAAGCCTTTTTCAAATCTTTGTGAAGAGTCGGAGCGTAGGCCGTGACGAGTTGAAGTGCGGCGGATTGTTGAAGCGTGGAAATTGGCAGCTTCAAGAATTATTTCAGTGGTTTGGTCGTTGATTTCAGAGTTTACACCACCCATTACACCGGCTAGGGCTACGGGTTTTAAGGCGTCACAAATAAGTAGGTCTTCTTCTGTTAATTCGCGTTCTTTGTGGTCAATGGTTTCGATTTTTTCATTCTTTTTGGCAAGACGAGCGATTAATGTGTCGCCTTTTACAAAATTGCGGTCATAAGAGTGCATTGGTTCGCCCAGCTCAAGTAAAACATAGTTGGTTACATCCACAATGTTGTTTATGGGGCGCACGTTAGCAGCTTCTAAATGAGCTTTTATCCAGTCGGGTGATTCTTTTACTTTTAGATTAGTAATGATGCAGCCTGAGAATCTTGGACAGGCTTTTTCGGATTCGATTTTAATAGTTAGTTTTTCGTTAGAAGGAGTGCCTTTAATTTTTAGGAAAGGGTCTAGTTTTTTAAGTGGTTTTTGTAAAATACAACCTACCTCACGGGCGAGGCCATAATGTCCCCATAAATCTGGGCGGTGAGTAAGTGATTTGTTGTCCACATCAAAAATAGCGTCGTTTTTATTAAGCGCTTCAGAGAGCGGTGTTCCAGGTTTGCATTGAAGATGTGAAAGGTCTTTGATTTTGACCTCGGTAGCGCCTTCGGGGTTGTCGGTTTCTAGGCCAATTTCTTCGCCAGCACAAATCATGCCAAAACTGCTTTCTCCGCGGATTTTTGCTTCTTCTAATTTTACGGGATCGCCTTCGCCGTGCCAGCGTACATAAGCGCCGGGAATAGCGACCGGAACTAGCATGTCAGAAAATAAATTTATGCCTCCACAAACGATTTGAACAGGTTTGTTTTGGCCAATATCAACCTTGCAAATCACAAGTTTGTCAGCGTTTGGATGGCGTCCAATTTCAAGCACTTTTCCAATCATCATGTTGTCGTATTCAGACGCTAAATCTAAAATTTCTTCAATTTCAGCAGTGTGTAAAGTGAGAAGTTCCCCAAGTTTTTCCGGAGTTACGGAACTTGGAATATCTACGAAATTTTTGAGCCAATTAAGAGAAATTTTCATGTTTAGAATTGCTCGGCGAAACGAAGATCGCCACTGGTTAAATGTCTAATGTCGTCGATGCCATAACGCATCATGACTAAGCGAGTTAGGCCAAAGCCAAAAGCCCAGCCTTGATATTCATCGGGATCAATTCCGCCAGAGCGGAGAACGTGTGGGTGGGTCATGCCGCAGCCCATAAATTCTATCCAGCCGGTGCGTTTGCAAACTTTGCAGCCTTTTCCGTCACAAAAAATACAGGACATATCAAGCTCTAAGCCAGGTTCCACAAATGGGAAATAACCTGGGCGAAAACGGATTTTCATTTCTTTTTTAAACAAGCGTTGCAGGAATTCAAGCATTACCCCTTTTAAGTGAGCAATGGAAATATCTTTGTCGATCATAAGGCCTTCAACTTGGTCAAAAGTGTGTTCGTGCGAGGCGTCAGTGGCTTCGTTTCGGAATACGCGACCGGGAACAATAATTCGAAGTGGCACACCGTATTTTTTCATAGCCCGAATTTGGTTGGGCGAGGTGTGGGTGCGGAGCACTAAGCGACCCTCGTCTTTGTCAGCTTTTTTATCAATAAAAAAAGTGTCTTGCATGTCGCGAGCTGGATGATCGGCTGGAATGTTAAGACCTTCAAAATTATAATATTCGCTTTCGATTTCTGGGCCATCAATTACAGAAAAACCCATTTGTTGAAAAATGCGTTCAACCTCTTCTTGAACCTGATAAAGTGGGTGAATATGGCCTCGTTGGTGTTGTGTGCCTGGCGCAGTTAAGTCGATCCATTCTTCGTTTAATGCTTTGGAAATTTCAGCTCTTTCAAATTCGTTTTGCTTGAGTTTGTATTGGCCTTCGAGCTGGATTTTTAGTTCGTTGGTAGCTTTGCCAAATATTTTTTTGTCTTCGGGAGATAAGTCTTTTAATCCACGGAGTAGCATGGTGAGGTCACCTTTGCGGCCTAAATATTTGGTGTGGTAAGCATCTAAATCTGCGCTGGATGTAATTTTCTCCAGGGCGATAGAAGCAGCTTTTTCTAATTTTTTTAAATCTTCTTGCATAACAAGATGTACTTTAGCGGGTTTGGAGGCAGATGTTAAGCTCTTGTTTCAAGCTGAACATCGCCAAGCCTATCTCTGAGGGTAAAGACTGGAGGAGCAGGTTGGTCGCTGACGTGACCTTTTCCAATTAACGAAGCAGTATGACCTCGATCATTTTCTGCAGAGGCAATATTGCGTTCTTGGGCTCTTCGTTGGTCTGCTTTTTCGAGTTTTTCTTCAATTTTTTCCAGTTTAGCTAAATTACTTATTCTTTTTGCCAAATCTGTAATATCAACACAGCTAGCAAGCTCTTTTTCTTCTGAGAGTGGCGGAGTTTGTTCAAGATGTTCTAGGAGACGAAGGTTAAATTCCGCGGAATCGATTTCAACAATCTCTGGATCATCAAATAAGTCTCGGGCCATTTGAGTGAATTCGTCTTGGTCAAAGGGTTCTACATCGGAGACGTCTTCGGGCGCTTGAACACGACGACGCTGTGAAATCATTTTTTCAGTGGCGCGGCGTGAGCGTTTGCGCTCTTGAGTTAAAGAATGACGAGCGTCGGCTAAAACAAGGGTCATTTGTTTTAGCATTCCAGGTTCAGGCTTTAGGTCGTCTGGGATAACAAACCAAATTTCATTGTCTAAATCAATTCGTACAAGAATTCCATAATTGTGCTTGAGGCTTAAAAGAGCAGATTGTTCACGGTTTAAGTAGGCATCAACTGGTTGGCCATCACCGTCTGCTTGAGATTTAGAAATAACCTGAAAACGACCCCATCCAGAATTTGGGACAGTTGCTTCTAACTTAGGGTCGGGAGTTGTTGTTGTTTCAACCCCAGGGCGCATAGCTTGATCAACTCGGCTGGAAAATCCGGTAGAGCTTTTAGTAATTGTAGCTGTAGAAATATCTGCGGCATCAGTTCTAGGGAGATGTATTGGGGCTTTTCTTGGTGGGGGAGCGGCTTCAACGTGAGAAGTAACGGCAGTACGAGCTTCTTCGGGGTGAGTAGTTCTTGGGGGTTCAGGCCTGACAGGAGTTTCTTGTTGCTCGACGCGGAAAGAGGGCTGAGTGGCGTCAGCGCAGGCGGGTGCAGGAGCGGTGCTTAGGGCAATTGCGGCAACTAAGGTACGAGATTTCATAAGTTTAGATTAAATTCAGTGTTTAAATTTAGATGCAATGCGTGATTTTGTCAAAAAAGAATCGATTTTTTATAAAAAGACCCTCTATTTCTAGAAGGCCTTTTTATCTCAGGATGAGGGTTGTATATTTATCTCGCTCCCCCGCGAAACAATCTTTTATTTTTTAATTCAAGCTTGAATGCAAAGGGAGGGTGACTGGAGCGCTTCGCTTCCTGTCACTGTTATTTAACCGCGTCTTTAAGAGTCTTTCCAGCTTTGAAAGCAGGAAGTTTCATAGCAGGGATTTGAATTTTTTCGGTTGGGTTGCGTGGGTTAACACCAGTACGAGAAGCACGTTTGCTAACACGGAAAGTTCCAAAACCTGTAATAGTTACGTTTTGTCCTTTTTTAAGAGAGGTGGTGATTGTTTCGAGCATTGCTTCTAGAGCAATTGCCGCCGCTTTTTTAGTAATACCGGCACTTTGGGCAGCAGCGTTGATAAGATCTTGCTTCGTCATTTTTGTGCGAAGGTTATGAATAAAAGACTGGCTTTGATTATAGGCGACGAAAACTGAATCGCAATAGATTTTTGCTTGCGGTAAAAAGAAAAGTATTGATTAATGGCTTATTTATGGGAAAATTCGACCCTCTTGTTGCCAAGAAGGGAAAAACACTATATTTTTCAGAGGTCTTAAAAAAATACATATGTCTAAAAATTTAGTAATCGTTGAGTCCCCAGCAAAAGCTAAAACCATTTCCAAATTCTTGGGAAAAGACTACACAGTCAAGGCTTCGATGGGGCATGTTCGGGATTTACCAAAATCTCAAATGGGAATTGATACAGAAAAAAGTTTTGATGCTACGTATGTGGTTTCACCAGATAAGAAAAAAGTTATTAAAGATTTGAAAGTAGCTATCAAAGCCGACACTGTTGTCTGGCTCGCAACTGATTGCGACCGCGAAGGAGAGGCGATTGGCTGGCATTTAAAAGAGGCTCTTAAGCTTAAAAAAGACAAAACACATCGAATTGTTTTTCATGAAATTACGAAACCCGCGATTATGGCCGCTCTTGATGATCCACAAGAACTAAAAGAGCATCTGATTGACGCGCAACAGGCACGGAGAGTGTTGGATCGTTTGGTTGGCTATGAGCTTTCTCCGCTATTATGGAAAAAGGTGCGATATGGCTTGTCAGCTGGTCGTGTGCAGAGTGTGACCGTGCGACTGATTGTTGATCGTGAACGGGAGCGAGACGCTTTTGAAAAAGAAGAATATTGGAGTATTGTTGGTGATTTTTACGGAGACAAAAAGAAAAATTTATTTGAGGCCAAGCTGCTTAAAAAAGATGATGAAAAGTTAGAAATTAAAAATGAAAAAGAGTCTAAAAAAGTTTTGAAAGATTTGGATAAGGCGAAATTTGAAATTACTAAAATTGAACACAAAGAAGTTAAGAAAAATCCTGCGCCACCATTTATTACTTCTACGCTTCAACAGGAGGCGGCGCGTAAATTACGCATGTCTGTTAAGAAAACAATGGTAGTGGCTCAGCAATTATATGAAGGTATTAATATTGGGAAAGAACATCAAGGTTTGATTACTTATATGCGTACTGATTCGGTGAATTTATCTAATCAAGCTACGACTGCGATTAAAAAATTAGTGACCAAGGAATATGGAAAAGAATACGCCCTAGATAAACCTCGTACTTATAAGAGTAAAAAAGGAGCGCAAGAGGCGCATGAAGCGATTCGTCCGGTGGATGTGAGCTTGAAGCCGGATGATCTTACGGATTATTTGGATAAAGATCAGCTTAAATTGTATAAATTGATCTGGAAAAGAGCGATAGCAAGCCAAATGGCACAAGCCATAATGGATCGCGAAAAAGTTGATATTGTGGATGACAAACATAACTATTTATTCCGGGCAAATGGGCAACGTGTTAAGTTTGCCGGTTTTATGAAAGTTTATGTGGAAAGTTTTGATAATCCAGATGATGAAACCAAGCATGATGAAAGCTTATTGCCAGAATTAAAAGAAGGCCAAGCGGCTTTTAATGACGAACTAGAACCGAAACAACATTTTACTCAGCCGCCGCCACGTTATACAGAGGCGAGTTTGGTTAAAAAACTGGAGTCTGAAGAGATTGGAAGACCTTCTACTTATGCCCCGACAATTACTACGGTAATTAATCGTGGCTATATTGAAAAAGAGGAAGGAACTTTGCGGCCAACAGATACGGCGTATGTAGTAACAGACTTTTTAGTTAATCATTTCACAAATATTGTGGATATTAGTTTTACAGCGAAAATGGAGGATGATTTGGATCGCATTGCCGAAGGAAAAGAAGATTGGAAAAAGTTTATGAAGGATTTTTATAACCCTTTTCATGACTTGATTGAAGACAAGGCTAAAACTGTAAAAAAAGAGGATGTTGTAAATGAAAAATCTGATGAAATCTGTGAAAAATGTAAGTCTCCAATGGTGATTAAATTGGGGCGATATGGAAAGTTCTTGTCTTGTTCAAATTATCCAGAATGTAAACACGCCAAGCCGATTGGGGAAAGCAAAGAAGAAGAGAAAGAATTTGCTGAATTACAGAATAAATTGGCTGGCAAAAAATGTCCTAAATGTGGAGAGGAAATGTTGGTAAAAAAAGGTCGATATGGAGAATTTTTAGGTTGTTCTGGATATCCGAAATGTAAAAACATGCAGTCAATTGTGAAATTTGCAGGAGTTAAATGTCCAGAGTGTAAAGGTGGGCAATTAATTGAACGCCACACCCGCAAAGGAGCCAAAGTTTTCTATGGTTGTAACAAATTTCCTAAGTGCAAATATGCGTTATGGGATAAGCCTGTGGATAAGAAATGCAAGAAATGCAAAAGCCAAATGGTGGAAAAAGGCGACAAAGTGATTTGCTCTAAATGTAAGGAATAACTGTTATAAGGTTAGAACGGGTTGCAAAAACTGCGTTTTTTTGTTAAAATAAATAGATTTATTAATAAAACAAAAATCAAATGAAAAATATGAAAAAACTTATAGCTTCTTTGGCGTTAATGACGCTGGGGCTAACACTTTTGCCGGCACATGTTTGGGCCGCAAAAGATCCTGGTGGCCTCCCTGGTGGCGAAATGCCTATGGTTGATTTTGGGGGTGGGGACGATGACGATGATGATGGAGTTATTGAGATCGGTGAAGCAGTGCTTCAAACTTTTGAATTTAGTGTGGAAGATTTAACAGATAGAGTTTTGGATGTTTATCCAATTGCTACGGATTTCGGATTTACGGCAGGTGACTCAGATGGGGATGAATCCGGTCCGGATTTGATTATTTCTAATATTTATCGTGATGAGACAACCGATGTTTTGGTTGTACAAATGACTAACCAAGGAGATGAAGATGTAACTGTTGATACTGGTCATACTTATATTTGGATTGATGATATGGATAGTGCGGCTTGGACTTATTCTTGGAGCACTTTGGCTGATCAGGGGTTTATGGAGCAAGGTAGCACTTCGGTGATTATGCCGCAGATTATTCCAGATGATGACGGAGATTATGGGGAGGAATTTTCTGAAGAGGGACATACAATTCGGGCGTGTATTGATTATTTTGATAGGATTTCTGAAACAAGCGAAGATAATAACTGTAATGAGGCGACTATTTTGAGTAATGATGATGCGGATGACTTTGATCCAGATTTAGAAATAACAGATATTTACGTTGATGATGATGGAAAACTAACAATTGAAGCAGCTAATACTGGCAATGAAGATGTGACTGATTTAAGTGGTAAAACTTATATTTGGATTGATGACATGGATGATCCGGCCTGGACTTATTCTTGGAGTACATTGAGTGACGAAGCGGGTTTAAAAGATTTTATGTTAGCGGGGAATAGCTCAGTGATCCAGCCACAAACATTGTTTGGTGGTGATGATACAACAGATGCCACAGTAATGGCTTGCGTGGATTATGATGCTGACGGGGATGCTACTGATGGTATTGGAGTAGCTGATGAAATCCATGAAGATAATAACTGTAGGACGGCTGAGTTGGTGGAAAGGGTTACAAGAGATTTTCCGGATACAACAAGGCAAATAGTTTTGGAAATTAGTGAGGAAAATGAGGAGCCAACTGGTTCTCCAGATTTAGTGGTGTCAGACATTTATCGTGATGAGGGGAGTGAGGAGTTAGTTTTTCATGTGACTAACCAAGGAGATACAGACGTATCTAACTCTAGTGGGGAAACTCATATTTGGGTTGATGGAGGCTTGGTTTGGTCTTATGACTGGAACTCTTTGACTGATCAGAATTTCATGATTGCGGGAGAAACTTCTGCGGTTCGACCGCAGGTAGAATTTGGTGATAGTGGCGATTTTACAACTGGCACGCATCAGGTGGAAGTTTGTGTTGATTATACGAACGTTGAAACAGAATCTAATGAAGATAATAACTGTGATGAAGCGGAATTGTTTGGAGCGGTTGAGGCGGAAACTTTGTATCCAGATTTAAAAGTTGAAAATGTTTACTTACAACGTGGTAGTAATTATTTGACTATTGATATGACGAATGAGGGAGAAGAAGATGTGGCTGATTTAATAGGCACAACTTATATTTGGGTTGATGACATGAGTTCTCCAGCTTGGAGTTATACTTGGACTCATTTGTCTGATGAAAACCGGACTTTTTTACAAGTTGGTGAAACTTCTACTATTCAGCCGGAGGTGTTGTTTGGAGCAGCTGGTGATGTGACGAATGCCACGGTAATGGTTTGTGTTGATTATGATGATGTGATTGAAGAAAACGATGAAACTGATAACTGTTTAACCGTAACTCTTGGAGAGCAAGAATTGCCGCAAACTTATGATACAAGCGTGGAAGATGCCGGTGTTTTAATGGGAGCTACTTATGATGATAATCGGGTAGATTTTGAAGGATCTAGATGGACGGAATGGTTGCATGATTCCTCATCAGTGATTCGAGAAAGAAATAGAGTTGCTTTTGATCCGAATGGAGATCTTGAAGTGGATGGAAATGTTAAGGCGGCTTGGTTGAATGAAGTGGGAGGATGGATGGATTTTAGTTGGTGTGATCTTGGGGCGGACCCAACTAGTTGTCAAAACATTAAGCCCGCTGTAGATATGAATTTAGAAGGATCATTGGCTTATACCGGTGATGCTTATTGGACTGGCCGAGCTTATGTAAGTGCGACTTCAGATTGGGTTCAGTTTGGATGGAATTGTAGCTCCATGGGCGGGACTTGTGATGCCGAAGATCGTGTTCACACTGATTTAGAAACTGGTGAGATTTCTGGTTATGCGTGGAGTAGTGGCTTAGGATGGATTGATTTTGGAAATACTGAAGAGGCGCAATATATTACAGCGCAAACTTTGCCCGAAGAGGTTGATACGATTTATGTTCAACCAGTGGTAACTATTACCCCAGACCCAGAAGAGGTTACTAAGTATGGTCAGGGTGGGGGGCAGGATGCTCCAGTGGCTGATGGCGAGGAGTCTTATTCCTTGAATGTAAAATTAGTTGATGTTGATACAGGAGATGCTCTAACTGATGAATATGATGTTTCAATTGAGGTGACACCGACTGTAGATTCGCATGTTTATTATGATCAAATTGCACGCACCGCTGGGTCTGATAGTGCGGTATTTTTTGGAGAAGTTTCATATAATACTCATTCTGAAAAATTCACTTTGCCTATTTATTCACACGCGCCAACGTCAAATGTAAATGGTCTGGATAAAGATGCGGACGGAACTATTGATTATCCGTTTGATCAAGATCCAGGTGACGCGAGTGGTTACACTCATTCAAATGATGCCAATACATATGTAATTGATGATATTACGATTGAAGTTAGTGGTGGTCCAAGCCCAGTTGAATTTACTGAGGTAGGGGCTGGAACTGCGCCGCTTTGGAATTTAAATTCTGATCAAGTTGATCTTAAATTTGCGCCGGCGATTGAAGTTAGTAATTTAGGTCGTTGGAGTGATGCGGAAGGTAGTGTGGTTTATTCTATTCTTAATGTAGCGAACCAAGAAATGCCAATGACTGGTTTGGTTGCTGCTTGGAGTGAGGCGGTGGATTTTGAAGAGCTTGATTTTGATGTAACGGCAACTTTGAATTCCGGTACTTATTATTATGTTTTTGATAATAATAATGATGGAAATTATATTGCTAATGCTGTAGGCGGAGATGATTATGCTCGGGTTCATTCTGGGTTTAATGTTTTCTCTATGGGCTGGGACACTGATGTGCATCAAGCTTTTGAAGACACTGGATATTATGTTCCGATTACTAGCTCAGTTACTGCCGCTGGTTTAGGTGATGGGTCTTCTGGCGATGAAATTCAAAACACCATGTTAGTAAATGAAGATGGTTATACGGCGCCAACTGCTTATCAGCCGTCCTTGTTTGCACGCTTGATGGATTGGTTAAATCCATTTGGAGCGTCATTACAAGCTAATGCCGCGGGGTCTGGTTCAGATCTAGCAATTACAGATATTTATTTGACTGGAAATTCACTTAAAGTAGTGATTGAAAATGTGGGCAATGAGGATGTCATTCCAGTGGGAGGTTCTCCGCATATTAGTATTGAAATTGAAGATGTTAAGAGTTTTGGTTATTCACACGCAACTTTGGCTGACACTAGTTTTATGGATGCTGGAGGGTCAACAACTTTGAGTCCTCATACGTTGAGTGAGGAAGGGCAATACACGGTGACGTCTTGCGCTGATTCAAATGAACAAATTGTAGAATTAGATGAATCAAATAACTGTATGACAGTTGAATTTGATACACGTGATTTGCCGGACTTAATTGTGGATAGCGTTAGTCGTGACAACATAACCGGCGAACTTGTTATGTCATTGCAAAATATTGGGACAGCTGATGCGGTGCCATACTTAAGCGATCCGTTTGTATATATTTATATTGATGGTGTTCGTGAATGGGCAGAGAGTTATACGGACGTGGATGATTCGTTTATGGAAGTTGGTGGAGTTAGTGAGATTAGAAGGACTCCGACTGATGAGCCAGCTCAATACACGCTTGAAGTGTGTGTGGATGCTCGTAGCGCAATTACTGAATCTGATGAAACTAATAACTGCTTAAGCTCAGATATTACTTCGGAAACTCTTTATTCAGACTTGATGATTAGCGCGGTTTATTATGATGAATCAGTTAGTGAGCTTGTTATTGAACAACGTAACATTGGCGCTGGAGAGGCAATTTCAACTACCGGTGAAACTCGTATTTGGATTGATGGTGCGCCGGAAAGGACTTTTTATTGGTCTAGTATAGATGATTCGTTTATGGAAGTTGGTGGTAGCGCAGAAATTAGATACGCCTTGGCTGATGGTAATTATTCAGTGCAAGCCTGTATTGATTATACTGGAGCTGTGGAGGAGGAAGATGAAAACAATAACTGTGTTT
>CAXCBS010000032.1:0-11031 GCA_963980845.1 uncultured Candidatus Peregrinibacteria bacterium
CTAAGGTTCAGAATTAATTGTTACTTTTTTGTGTTTTTGATTTTTCAGGTTTTTTATTTTACGTTGCGAGATTTTTTTGTAGATGATCTTGGTTTTCATGGAGCTTTAGAGCAGATTTTTTTGATTCTTCTTTTGGTGGAGGTGGTGGCAGCTATAAAGCTTTATTTTGTGAATAATCACCATTTCCCTTTGCGATTTATATTTTATATTGGAATAACAGACCTTATTCGTAGGCTTATTATTAGTTGGGACACAGCCGGTGAAGTAATGGAATATTCTTTGGGTATTTTGATACTTGTAGTGGTTCTTTCGATTTGGGAATTAAAAAGTTTCTTTCTAGAAAAATGGCGTTCTGAATGTACGCAGTGTCCGCCAAAACAAGAAAAGTTTGAACTTTAAAAAAGGCCCCAGCTATAAGCTCGGGCCTCTTTTCGAAAGTTGTTCTTATTTTTCGTCGCGATTGGGATCAATTTCTCCTCCTTGTTTGTTATGGTAATAGCGTGTTCGTACAGCGTCGTCATCTTTCCATACTTCCCCATTGCCAGTTTGTTGGTGTCTGAGATGATCTCCTCCTCTAAAGAAGGTGTCCCAACGGGTCCCATTTCTAGAGCGGCCTCCGTCATCAGTCCCAGTTCGAGCAACTTCTGCAACTTGTTGTTGAGTTTGCCTGGTTTGATCAGTTATTTCTGCAGGAGGTAGTTTTTCACCATGAGTTGTTGTGCTAGCTTCTTCTCGTTCTTGTTCAAATAAACGATTCACGTTTTCGTAAGCTTGTAAAAGAGCATTTTCTAGATCTTCTTCATTTGATTCGTGGGCTGCAATATAAGAACGTCTTAGTAAACGGAAAGCTTGCTTCTCTCTTTTAGAAGGATTTTTTTTCTCTGATCGAGTTAAGTATTGTTCAGCAATCTTGCGGAAACTATCGCAATCTACGGAATCTGATCCTGTAATTTGTTCAAACATTTCTGCAAGAATCCGGGCTGTTTTATCAATAACTTCTACTTCCCTAATTTCGTCAATTTCATTTTCTCTGGTAAGAAGAAGGTCTGTGTCATAGGTGTCATCAGCTGATTCCTCTACATCAACCACCATGTCGAGAGCAGTTTGAACAGCACTTTGGAGTGATTGTTTTAAAGTGTCTGGATCGGGCCTATTTAAGCGAGACATAAGGAGAGGGGTTAAATTTACGTGTTTAATATAACATATTTATTTAAATAAGTCAAGAGGGTTAGCAGGTTTGACTAAGGCTGAGCCCTTTACAAAATTAAAATTATGTTATATAAAATAAGCTCTTAATTTTATTTTATGCCACAGCCCCTAGCAAATGTTCTGTTTGATTTTGTGAGTGGGCTTTCCGATTTTCATCAGCCAGATGATTTAAAGGAGTTAGAAGAAGCACCAACCCCTCGAGTTGTAGATCCGGTAGGTGTTATGACAACTTATGTTGCTCGCAAAATATTTAAGGATCATCAAAGAACTGAATTTGGTAAAGCCTTGAATCAATATGAGGGTGGTGAGAGTGGGGAAAACGCTGATGGGATGCCTTTACGAAAAATTAATGATGAGCTAAAGGGTCATGGTTTTGAAGTAGAGATGGTAACCACGGCTAGAGGAGCATACCCTGACCAGAAAAGAATTGAAGCGCTAGTATTAGTGCATTTCCGGGGAGAATTTTCACGTTTATTAGCTAGATTTGATACAGAAAAAGCTCGTCGAAAAAAAGAAGAGGCTGTGTCTGATGAATCAAACGTTGATCAAGCCATTACCAGCGCAATAGAGGGTGAGGGTTCCCGAACAGTAATTCCGTTTGAGCGACCTCGGCACCGCTAATATAACCTTGATGTGATCGGCCCTCGTCGATTGCTTTTTGGGTAAGGATTTGTAAATGTGTGTGAGTAAACCAACCTCCACTGTCATTCCCATTCCCAATAGAGGCAAATGGCTCGCCAGCGGGGAGGGTTTCGCCCACGCGAATTTGGTGTTCGCTATTTAAATGTCCGTAAAAAGAGTAAAAAGGCCCCTCGTGTTGCAAGATTACATAGCCACCGTAATTGCCGTGACCTTCTTCTTTTCCAACCTCATAAACAGTTGCATCTAGTGGTGCGTAAAGCGTATAGCCAGCCGGGACCATAATGTCTAATCCTAGGTGATAAACCCGGTTTTCGGCAATCATTTGGGCGTAATCGCGGAGAATGTTGGCGCGTTCTTCTAGGTAAGGTCCGATTCCCCAATTGTGGCCGCTTTGTTCTAATTCAGTGAAAATAGCGGTTTGGAAGTTATCGAAATTTGAAGGATCCATTTCAAGGGTTTGAGGGTTTTCGGAAGAGAGGTCAAAAATGTATGGATCTCCTTGAAGTTGATTTCCAAATAGGGGAAAAATTTGGGTGTGGCGATTAAGTAAGTGATAAGGGTAAATCATGAGTTGAGCGGGTTAATTCTTGGCCGTCGCCAGGACGAAAAGTTGAATAAAGACGGTCGTAGTAATGTACTAATCCTTCGAATGCAACTAAGACTTTGGTTAAATAGTTGCGATGACGGAGTTGTTGCGGGGCATCAGTGCGGAGGACTGGAGTTGGTTTGAGGCGGGCAATAGGTGGGCCGGTGTCGATTCCTTCGTCAATAAAATGAAACGTAGAACCAGTGTGTACCTCGCGCGCCTGGGCGGCAGAAATAGCATCAGCGGTAGGTGTGTCGCCGCGAAAACAATCAGAGTCATCTCGGTCAGTGATCGCCGGATGAATGTTAAGGAGGCGTCCACGGAGGTCGGCGGGTTCTTGTAACAGATCACGAAGGATAACCATTAAATGATCTGATAGTAGTACATCAGCGTCCATTTGTTCGATGCCAACCTGATGAATTTGGCGTTCGAATTCAGATTTTTGTGCGGCTCGTTCATCGCGTTGGCGAAGGGGGAGTCCGCGGAAGGTAGAGGGGATATGAACTGTGTTACTGGTGAGTAATTCTCCATTAGCTGCTCGTAGATCAGTAGGTAAAATCCAATCTCCTTCTTCGGGGCGCAGAGGGAAGGGGTTTCCGCGGCGAGGATGCAAATCATGCTCAGCGTCATCGTGAATTAATCCTACTACGCGAAATCGTTGTCTAATTTCGTCTCCAATCTGTAAAATACGACGCTCCATGGCATCAAATTGATCTGGTCCGATTATATGACGATGGTGGCGCGAGACTCCTTGAGTCCAGGCGAGAAGTCTTTCTCGATCACCATTTATCGCGTGAACAATAGCTTCTGGAACGCCCATCATATAAGCATTTCCATCAAGCATTTGACCATTACGATCTTCACGATGAATGTCTCGCAACGAAGTAATAACAGCGAGATTTAAAGGGGCATTTCCGAGAGGAGCGGGTTGGGAAATGCGCGGAGCAAAAGTGTGGAGTGTTCTTTGCGGGGCCATTTTTAATTAGATTAATTTGCTAAAACGTGGTTTTTATATACTGGTTTAGGTGTGTGCTTGTCCAAGAAATAGAAAATACTTTAAATTTTTAATAAAAAATGTTATATTTATAACATGATTGCTTTAAGCCAAGTTATTCGGACGCTCATTGATCGCAACCCACTCTTGCGGTTTGGGATGCATCATGGGCTACTCAATTTGTCTAAAACAGCTGAGTTTTTGCACCCAATGATTGAGCTTCGCGCCAAAAAAGAGGTTTCACGCGGGTCAATTATGATGCAGCTTTCGCGGCTTTCTAGGGATTTACAAAAAATTACGCCGGAAAAATCGTCTTTTAGATCTGATCATTTAACTCTTGATGCCAGTCTGGCGGCCATGACTTATGATCGTACCCCAGCCACGACTGCTGCTATTAACAAAGTTTTGGCAGAAATAGTGGAAAAGGATCATTTTTTAACCTTAAATCGTGGTGCTCACGAGTTAACTCTAATTGTTGATAGTGAGCTCTCTGAACAGATTCAGGAGGCAGTTCGGACGCAACCTAAAAACATCACAGCTCCAGTGGCAGCTATAAGTATTCATTTTGATGAAAAATACGCAGAGATTCCAGGGTTTATGTATTATGTGATTCAACAAATTACTCTGCAGGGGATTAATCTTGTGGAGGTGACTTCCACTTATACGGAACTTACGATTTTTGTGGCACAAAAAGACGCTCGCTTAGCGTTTGATACACTTTATCTGTTGGTTGACGAAAACTGAAAAACATGATTTAATTCGGGGCCTTAATTTGCTCTTATGCAGCAATGGCCAAATGAATTTGTTTTAGCGCGACATGTGCAATCTGATTACAACGTATTTAACCCTTATGATATTCCGGGTTATGTGAGGTTTGCCGAGCTTTTTGATAGAGAGTTTGAAGTTTTGACTAAAGAGAATATTCAGCATTTTCCTAGCCCTGAGTTGCGAAAAATGGCAGAAAAAATGGTTCCGTATGTGATGTCGGATGTAAGTGATTATGATACGGAGGTTACTGAGGTTGGGTATAAGCATGCGGTTTTGATTGGTGAGGCTTTGCCTGGAGTAATTCAAAAGCCGGATGCGGTTTATGTTTCGCCTTATAAAAGAGCTCGTCAGACTCATCAAGGATTTATTGAGGGATGGCCAGCTCTGGGTGATGTTCCAACAAAATTTGAAGATCGTTCACGGGAGCAAGAGCATGGGATGCGCGGAATGTATAGAGATTATCGGGTGTATTGTGCTTTGAACCCTGATTATGCTTTGCTTTATAAACATGTAACTCAATATGAATATAGGAATGAGGCTGGAGAAAGTCCGTTAGATTTAACAAATAGAATGAGAAGTATGGTGGCGAGTATTGTGCGAAAGCATGGCGGAACGCCACGTGTTTTAGAAGATATGCTCGTAGAATTTATGGAACGTCATGGTTGGGATACACGTCTTAAAATTGCTAAGGCACTTGGATTAGACGCGGTTAATAAACCAGAAAATGTGCTTTGTATTCAGCATCACTTGGGGATTCTGGCTATGCGTAAAGTTTTGGAAAACTGGGATCGAGAACGTTATTTGAAGGAAAACGAGCCAGAAAATCGTCCGCCAAACGGAAGTATTTCTATTTACCGTGGCGTGTCAGGTAAGCATACGGGGCGAATTATATCTGACCCAAGAGAAATAAATATGGTTTTGGCTGAATTGCCGAAGGCTGCTTAGCCCACTGCTTCTTCGACCGCCTCTTCTTGAATGTAGTGAGTCGGCTCATCTGGGTATTCATCGCCTAGAAATTCTTCGATTAACGGCACGACAATGTAATCGGTGTAGTTATCGACGTGATATTCTTCAACAGGGAAAATTAGGGCTGGGACTAAGCGTTCAATGTAGTCGCCGTTGTAGTCATAGATTTTGGTAAGGGCCTCAAATGGAGTGCCTAAATCAAGTTCAACAATGTTGTCGGCATAAGGGTCGATGTAATTGTTGTAGCCGCCACCTTCCGCGATTTCAATCACGCGACCTTCATCGGTTATGGTGTCGTAGATGGAGGTTTCATAATCTTGTGGAGCAAGTCCCCAGAGGCTGTCCACGCGTTCGTGTTCTACGGAAACAGTTATCATAATTCCTTCTGGAGAACCCCAAGAATCATACAAAACTAGTCCATTTTGTTCTATGGGGTAAGTGATGGTTGCATAGGAATCAATATAGCCATTATAGGTGTGAGGGTCATCAACAATTGGCTTTCCAAAATTAGACATGTCTAAGTCATGTTCGGTGATGAATTCTTCAGCGATTTCCAAAGCTCTGTCCTGAGAAATTCTTTTACTAGAACTAGAATAATCCCACTCGCTTTCCCAGGAGTCTTCGTCCCAGTAAGAAAAGGTAATCATGCTATTAGCAGCATCAAAACTAATGGAATAACCAGCATCATCTACTGGCTCGATGGTGAGATAAGACATTTTCATATCTTCAAAAGAAGAAAGATCAACCAGGTCCATTTCAAGATCAGAGAGCCAGCCTTCAACCGTTATTTCGGATTCGGGGAAATCTCTGGTGAAAGCTTCGGTAGAAGCACCGTCTAAGATGAGGGTGTCGCCTTCGTAAGCATAAGTAAAAGTGGTGTAGGGGATGTAATCAAGGTAGGCGTCTTCTTCAACGATTTCGTCATCACTAGAATCGCGCATGCCTCCTCCGCCGCCGCGTCCTGCGTCTTCAATTCCATCACTTTCAGTAAAAACTTTTTCTTCGTTAGTGTTTTGAATGCTCATGTCTGAGGTTATTTTGCCACCAGAGGTAACTAAAAATGAGGGCACCAAGATAAGAGCGGTTAGAGCAGCCCCACCAAAAGCAAAAGCCCATTTGGGGAGTCCGCTGCGTTTTTGCTCAGCAGCTTCGATTTTTTGCCAGACTTCTTCGCGGAGTTTGGCCTTAAACTGTTCGTCGATAGTGACATTTGGTCGCGCAGTAATTAATTTGTTAAGGATTGGTTTGAGTACTTTTTCATGCTCTTTTAAGGAAGGATCAGCAGAATAAAGTTCGGTAAGTAAATGGCTTAGGTCTGGTTTCATGATAGGGGGATTAAAAAGGTGAGAATTAAAGTTGTTACGTTGACGTGAGTTTGGAGCTTTTTCACAGCGCGTCCAAAAATTACTTTGCAATTAGATTCAGATTTGCCGATGATTTCAGCGATTTCTTGATAGGGGAGGTCGTCCCAGACGCGCATAATTATGATGTCACGTTGGGTCTCGTTTAGGTTTTTGAGGGCTTCTTGTAATTCTTCGAGATTGAGTTGTGTTTGGACTTTTTCTGGAACATTTTCATCAGTGGATAGGCTGATTATGTCCTCAATATTTAAGGTTTTTTTATTAGTGCGGTAATGATCAGTTAAGGTGTTTCTAGCAATGCGATAGATCCAGCTATTAAAAGATCCTTTTTTGGGAGAAAATTTAGAGAAATGTTCTACGCTTTTTAGAAAAGTTAGGCTGGTTAGGTCTTCGGCGACCTCTTTTTCATTGGTGCGATAATAGAGAAAACGATAGATTTTAGGGAAGAAATGGTCATAGGCTTCGCCCAATTCTTCTAGAGAGGTGGGGGAGGGGGAAATATCTGACATTTTAAATATTTAAAAAACCTTACTTCCGTACTTTATCATACGACGTAGGAGATGAAAGGTAACAAATTAGCGGCGGTGGCGGCGTTTTCTGGTGATTGGGATTACAGTCCCTCCAAATAATCCCATTTGATCTCCACGGATACTTTGTGATTGAGCAGGTAGGGTTGGTTGTTTAGGTTCGGCAGGGCGGCGTTGTCTTGCGTTGGAGTTTAGTTTTCCTCTTTCGGATTCGATTCCTAGGTTAATCATGCGGCCTCCTTCTTGAACGCGGCTTAGGACGCGAGTTTCTTCTTCACCATTTTTTAAGGGATTAAAAACAATAACATGGGCAAACCGGGGGAGAGGAATGTTTTGGGCGGCTACATTAGTTGAAAAAACAACGTCAAGATTTCCTTTGTCGCATTGATCGGTGACAAATTGGTGGCGGGCACGGTTTTTGGCCTTGGCGGAGTCTGAACCATGAATCATGGCTGAATTGGTATCCCATTGAAGTCGACAAAGTTTGTTCAAATAAGTAGCGGTGCTGCGCTGCGAGCAAACAACTAAAATTGGGCCGTCTCCTTTTAATTGTTCGATTAATTCTTGGGTGGTGCGGACTTTTGGGTGTACTAGGTCTGGTCGGCTTGGGTCCATGTCGTTGCGAAGAATGGCGTCTTCGAGGCTTTGCATGGAGTTACTTAACTGACTAGTTTCAATTTGCTCTTCAAAATTTACTCCAAAAATCGCACGTCTGGTGTTGACGTGAATTTTGGGGTCGGTTTGGTAGCGTTCCAGAGTGTTTAGTCCGTCACGATAAGTGGTGTTTTTGAGGAGTAGAAAAGCTCGTTCTAATAAAATGAGGGCTTTTAAACGTGAGGCGGCTTTGCCAAGGATGTTTTTTAGTGGAGAACCTTTCTTGGCGGATCGGAATCTTTGATTAATTTTTCCTTGAAGACTGATGTAATGATCGGGTTGAAAATTTGGTAAATCTTCGTCTTTTTCTAATAGAGGAATGTTACTCTGGTAAATGTTGAGTGCCGGATATTGGTTTATTAGTCTTGCTAAACGTTGGTGGCAGGTTTTTAAGTGAGCTCCAAAATTTTCTTGAACACGTCCATGATTGGTATCTGATTCTACGATCATTTTTTCAATTTCTGGGGTTTCGGCTGGGGCTTCTTCTGGAGTTGGCGTAACGAAAAACTCGCTGGCTCTTTCTTTTAAGGCGGTTAAAACACGTTTTTTAATTTCTTCTTGTTCTAGTCCAATTTCAAGATAGGCGATTGTTTCAGCGGCGATTTTCTCGGCAATATTTAGAATTTCGAGTTCGATTAATTCGTCTCCGCTTAGGAGTTCGGGGTTATATTTTGCGCGAGTAAAGGCATAAGTTAACTTTTTTGCGTCACTAAATTTATATGACCCGAATTTTTCGCCAGCAAAATCAAGTCCTTTCATAAAAATTATTAAGAGACGCTATTATACTAAAAACAGCGTAAACGTCAATTTTAGGAGGCTGGTAAATTAAGAGCAATTACAGTCATCAAAATTAAGATGATGAGACCGCTAAATAAAAATGTAAAACCTAGAACGCTTAAGCTGCGTTTAATTTCTTTGTTAAGCGCCAGATAGGCGGGGTAGCCAAATACTAAAAATCCAGTTACGCCGGCTGAAAAAACTAGCAACATAAGGATCATGAAAATGACTATTCCTTCTGGTAGGTCAGGTGTAACTCCGGCAGTGTAATAGAAAAAAATGGCTACCACTGCGCAGTAAACTGTTACTGCTAGAGTTTGGATTAGTCCAACTAGGGTTGGGTTTAGTTTGGCGAGTGATTTCATGAAGATTGTTTCTTAATTTCTAAAATAATGGTTTCCATGGTTTGGAATAAAGCGCCATCAGCTCCGGCACAGTTGCCATAATAACAAGCGTTGTGGATTTCAAGAGTAGCACCTTCATCAGTCATATTAGTGATGGTGCCTTGGTAAATGTCCTCGACTGTGGCGGAGTAGCCTTCGATAGCACTGCCAGAAAAAGCCATGTTAGCGCAGTTAACGCTAACAGCTGGTGCGAGTTCGTAATTTCCTTTGGGATGTTCTAATCCAAAAGTTAGATCAACTGAGAATGTGTCGTTTTCACCAAGTTTTTCAGAACTTAAATCAAAAGCCATAATTCCTGCATCACGCGTGGTCCAGCCTGACGCAAAATCAATTGAGCTGCCTCGACATTCCAGAGTAAATGCGTCGCGTATTTGCTCAAATTGATAGCCAAGCTCCCATTTAGTTTGGTAGCCGTATTGTTCGCCTTCCTCGGCATTTTCAGATGGTTCACCATCAGAAAGAACCTCAACATTAGTATTAATATTTACGATTTGCCAGGCACCAGCATCACCATAAGGGAAATGCAGCACAGTGCCCGGGCGCTCGTCGGTTTGGTCAATGTGGTAGCAGCTTTCTTTGCCTTTGATATTTATTTGCGAGGAGCCGATTGTGTTTTCCATGTCAGAATTAGAAGTGATCAGTACAACTTTTTTGAAATCTTCTTCGGCGGAATCAATACAGAAAGATCGTTTTTCGAGATCAGTCCAGTCTTCAACTTCGTTGCGGCCGTCTTTGTAATAGATGATGGCTTTTAAGGAAGCGTGTTCCGATTTTCCAGTGAAATTAGTTAGGTTTTCAAAAGAAAGCTTCTTGATTTTTTCGTCGGTGATTTGGTTGTGAGTAATATTGATTTGCGCGGTGAGTAGTTTGAGTTCGTTTAAGTCGATTTGCGTGTCTTCGGACAAAATTAGTAAGTCGTTAGAGGTTCCAGTGCTTTCGGACGTTAGAGTGGGGAAAGAAGGGTAGTCAGTGTAGTTTAGGACCGGTTCTTTGTTATAATTCCAGAGTGTGAATTCTTTCCATTCTTTTTTAAATCCTTCGATCATAAGACCGTCTAGCTCTTTGAGACAGTTGGAGTTGCCGCAAGCGTGCCAAGAATCAGCAATAAGCTTGTCGCTGTAATTTGTGCTCAAAAAGTAGGCAAAAATATAAGCACCGTACATGTGATTGTCTGGAGGTTTTTCAATATTAAGCGATACATCAGCGCGTTCAATAAATGGTTTTAAATAGCCTTGTTCAGTGTTGTCTGTGGGGTACATAAAATCTTCGGACCAGGTGGCAGTGGCTTCGCTCCACCATTCGTCTTTGCGCACATCGTGTTTGAATAAGTACTGATAAACATGAAAAATTTCGTGAGCTAGTGTGGTTTCTAGGATTTTTTCACTAGCGGCAATGGCGGGATTAATTAGCATGTAAGAAGTGGTTGGTGGGGGAGCAGATTCACCGTAAGTCCAACCTAAATCAGTGCCGGTAGGGGCTACATATAAATCAAGCCTGGAATCACCACCTTTCGGGGAGTCATCTAAAAGTGTTTTTCCAAAATAATTATTATAGGTTTTGATAATTTCGTCGCGATCAAGAATGGTTTTGATTTGTTCAGCAATTTTTTTGGCAGAATCAGCGCTAAAAATAATAGCCCCAAGTCCTCCTGATGGGTTGGGGACTATGATGCTGTCATTTGGATACCAAATTTTAACCTCATCATCGGCGGTCACAAGAAATTCTGTATAGAGATTGGCGGCTGGCCTGGCAGCATGGGCCGAGGGGATAAAAGCGGTTTCATCGGCAGAGTCATAAGCGCCGGCTTGGTATTGCTGGTTCCAATAACTGTTTTCATCACTAGGCCGTAATAAAAACGGTTCAAGTAAGGTCTGGGTTTCGTTAGAAAGAGAGTCATAGTTGGCGCGGATTTCACTAAAAACATGCGTGCCTTGTTTGTAGGCTACTAAGTCGCTTTGGAATGGTTCGGGTAAGCGGTTATCGCGAAAAGCAGCATAGGTTTTGTAGAGTAAGGACGTTTCGTAGTCGATGGTTCCGGTTTCGTAAGCGTTTTCAATTAAGGTGTACGAAGTGTCGCCTTCTTGATTTAAGAGCGAATAATATTCTTCGAGATCATCGGAACTACTGCTTGGAACAAGTGAAA
>CAXCBS010000033.1:0-10832 GCA_963980845.1 uncultured Candidatus Peregrinibacteria bacterium
TAGAAATCAAATCTTGCTCAGAGAAAACAGGAGCCATTTCTTTGCCCATAAACTCCGCATCTTGAGCACCAATTTTATAAGACATAATCGATCCCACATTACCAAAAATCGCATCTTTTAGGCTCACTTGTTTAGACCCTTTTTTAGCACCATCTCCCTCGAGCTGCGCCAAATATTGGTGAGCAATGATAAGCCCTAATCGATATTTACGAGCCTCAGACAGAATCGATTCAATACTATCTGTTACATAGTTTTGGAACTCATCAATATACAAGAAGAAATCTTCTCGATCTTCCCTGCGCATTTTCTGTCGACTCATGGCTGCCATCTGAATTTTTGACACGGTAATCAAACCAAGCAGCTTAGAGTTAACTTCACCAGTTTCACCTTTTGAAAGATTCATTAATAGAATCTTCTTATTGTTCATCACATCATTAAAATCAAAAGCAGATTTGGATTGACCAATAATATTACGCATCATGCCATTAGTTGTGAATTGACCAAATTTCGCGGCAAAATATGGAATCATTTCTTGTTTTTCACGGGCTCCAGTCTTAGCCATTTGGTTTTCCCAGAACGATTTAACAATCGGGTTTTTAACATGTTTAACTTTTTCACGCTGATAATCATCATCTGTAAACAAGCGAACCACATCGGTTAAAGCACCTCCTTCCGGATCAGCCATCAGAGTCAAACAACCATTACGGAAGTAATCCTGAATACGTGGCCCAAAAATCTCTTCATCAAACAATTTGATCATAATATTCATCGCCTCCAGCGCCACCCAGTCACGTTCTTCCTCAGAACTTGCCTCCAGCAAGTTAAGCCCTAGCGGACGATCTAAGTCCCCAGGATTAAAATAAATCACATCATCAGCCCGCTCACGTGGCACAAATGGCAGAATATCTTCGATTAGAGAGCCGTGAGGATCAATAATACATAATCCGCGGCCCTCGGCTAAATCCTGGCGAATCATGACCTGCATGGTCGAAGATTTACCAGTACCAGTTTGTCCAATAACATAGAAGTGACGGAACCGGTCTTCGTTCTTAATTCTAATTTCACGATTTTCTCCACGATAGAAGTTATGTCCAAGTAATAGTCCTTCACGCGGCAATTCCTCAGGAGCCTTAACCACTTTGAAATTTTGCCAGTGAATATGTGGCGCCAAGTTATAACGAATGTCTGGCACATGATAAAGCGATGCTAATTCTTCGGAAGACAAAATCATCGGTCCATTAAACAAATGGAAAAATCGTTGCGTCCAGTTACGTTTCAGACTGCGGTAAATATAGCGAATCGCGAGGTACTTATTAGTGTGATAACGGGTATAAAGGAGAGCATTCTTATCAGTTGACGCATACTGTGCAAAAGCACTTCGAATACTTAAATACTGTTGCCTAGCTGAATAAGATTTGGGTGAACTTACCAGAAGTCGCACTACTGTTTCGTAACCAGGTTGAGTGTTTTTTTCTTCAATAGCTTTAATTTGTTCATCAGTGAGGGGAGTAGTACGTTCAGTATGACGCTGAGACTCAGCATCAAACCCGATATACTCTTGCGTTGGACCTCTGAAAAACAAATTTAAAAGTGCACTAAACCAAGTGAGCGGATTCAAAAACCGCAAAAAACTACCTTCTTTTTGATGCATAATATCAGCCGCTAACTTGCGGCCCTTTTTCTGCCAACCATCCCGTTTAGGGCGCACAATTAACTGTAATGTCGCCGCCTCATCTTGCTCAAGCTTAGAAAACACATTTGTAATTCCGTTTAGCGGATCAGTGTTTTGGTGTTGAAAAGTCTTAAATGGATATTGGAATTCCTTATGATGACGGAAATAACAGCCCTTAACATGAGCGCCATCAGCAAAAATATTTGGTGGTTGCCCATATTCAACGTAAATATCTGGGTAAAAACTTGTTAGTTGTTTTTCCACAATTTTAGCCGCCTCTTGTGGTACTCCAACATAAAAATCAATCAAATTATCCTTAGCCACAATCTCAAAACTCATAAAAATCTGGCCTTTTAACCAAGCAATTAACCCAACGTCATAAACGCTATGCAAAGCCTCGTAAAAATGCTTCATAACCGAAGCTGCCTCCTTAAAATCCGTAGTAGTAGAAAATTTCTCTTTTTCCTTTTCTTTTTCCTCTTTTCCTTCTTTTCGCGGAATCTGCAACTTCATAAAAATCATACTCATAGCTCGAGCATGATTTAGCCTACACCTCATCCACCACCAGAATAGAAGGAGGCCAATAATTGGCGCTAGAATGGATAATATGATTATAAGCCAGGTGGGCATAAGTTGATTTTAACAGAAATTCCTCAAATTCAATCCATATAATTATACCACAAAATCACTCCAATCACAACCTTGTAGTAACCTGGGCCCACTGGGAAATGCCAGAGCGGTTACGAAAGATTCACATTTTGAGCGAAAAAGACGAAAAGCTTCGAAAGCGTAACAAGTCGTTACGTTGAGAAGCGATGAGTTTTTTATAGCCGAAATGTGAATTTTGCAGTCGTGATGGTGTTTTCCAGTGGGCCCTTTAATTTTCAATAAACTTCACGTTCATTTCCGCGATTTGTTTATCAGGTAATTCACTCGGAGCGCCAACCATTAGATCTTTAGCTTTTTGATCCTTAGGGAACGCAATAACTTCGCGGATATTAGGCTCATCCTGAAGTAACATGATAATGCGGTCTAGACCCCAGGCAATTCCACCATGTGGAGGAGCTCCAAATCGGAAAGCTTCAAGTAAATGACCAAACCTATGTTCCGCCTCTTCCTCAGAGATACCAAGCGCCTTAAAAACCGCCGTTTGCATTTCCGGATCGTGAATACGAATACTACCACCAGCAATTTCAGAACCATTCAAGGCCAAATCATAAGCCTTTGCCTTAACTTTGGCCGGTTCAGTATCCAACATCGGCACATCAGCATCATGTGGACAAGTGAATGGGTGGTGAGCAGCTGCAAAGCGGTCTTCTTCCTCATTATATTCAAGTAAAGGAAAGTCTGTAACCCAGCAAAACGCTAATTTATTTGTATCACGTAACTCAAGTCGGTCAGCACAAGCTAGTCGCACATTTCCAAGCGCTGTACAAGCTGTTTCAAACTGATCAGCGGCAAAGAAAACAATGTCACCAACTTTGGCTCCCGCCGTTTCAACAAGCGACTTTCCGCCATCTTCAAAAAACTTAGCAATCGGTGCTCGAATTCCTTCTTCTTCTACAATCAAGTAGGCCAAACCTTTGGCTCCATAGACTTTAGCTAATTCAGTTAACTCATCAATATCTTTGCGACTGAATTTAGCGCCACCAGTAACAGTGAGTGCTTTTACAACGCCACCGCTCGCAGCAACCCCAGAAAACACTTGAAAGTCGCAGTCCTTAACCTGCTCTGTAACATCAACAAACTCCATCCCAAACCTTAAATCAGGCTTATCAGAACCATATTTGTTCATTGCTTCATCCCAAGTCATACGAGGAAAAGGTTTGCTCAAAACCTCTTTATTTGGCGCCATTTCCTCAAACAAAGTAGTTAGAATTTCTTCATTAACATTCATCACATCTTCTTGCTCCACAAAAGACATTTCCAAATCTAATTGCGTAAACTCTGGTTGACGATCTCCACGTTGGTCTTCATCACGGAAACAACGGGCAATTTGAAAATATTTATCCATCCCAGACACCATAAGTAGCTGTTTAAGTTGTTGCGGCGATTGCGGCAAAACAAAACATTTCCCAGGGTATAGTCGAGAAGGAATAATATATTCACGACTTCCTTCCGGTGTGCCTTTAATCAAAATTGGAGTCTCAACCTCCACAAAACCGCGCTCATCAAACAAGTCGCGCGCTCTTTTAATAAACTGATGCCGACGAATAACATTAGTTTTCATTCGGTTACGACGTAAGTCCAAATAGCGATATTTAAGCCTTAAGTCTTCACCAACAGTTTTATCTTGATCAATTTCAAAAGGGGGAGTCTTAGATTTATTTAAAACTTCAATTTCACTTACCAAAACTTCTATGTCACCAGTTTCCATATCCGGGTTCGCCATACCTTCCGGTCTTCTACGAACCGTCCCCGTAACTTTCACCACAAATTCACTACGCAAAGAATCCATCAAATTGTGAACCTCATTATTATTTTGGGGATCAGAGACTATTTGAGTAAGTCCGTATCGATCACGCAGAACAATAAAAATTAAACCGCCGTGATCACGACGCTGATGCACCCAACCAGACAGTGTAACCTGCTGGCCATCGTGCTCGGCGCGCAATTGGTCGAGGGTATGCGTTCTATACATTAATAAGGTTTTAAGAAATTTGAGTTAATTCTTTGATTTTTATTTTTAGAGCATCAGAAATATCTACACCAAAGGGTACCCTAATTTTTTTAACCATGCCACCCTGTTTAATGTGAATTTCGGCCCGCTCTTTACCTTGATGTCGAAGCAGCAATTCCTTGAGTTGTAATAATTGTTCAGGCGATGCTTGCGACTCTCCAACTTCAATTACCAGATCTTCTTGAACAGCTGGCGTTGGTGGGGGAGCAGCTTGTTTTTTTGGCCCAGGTTTAGATTCCGCGGCCGGCTTTTTCTCTTCAACTACTGGCGCTTCCTCTTCCTCAACCTTAGCTGTTACAAATCGCACTTTTTCCTCGGGATCATAAAGCTTAGCTTGTTTAGCCTTGTTAATCATTGTTTCCAGCGAAACACCTTGAATGTTTTGCGCTAACAATTGAAAAGCCCCACGCCTGAATTCAACCCTTCCCGTAATAACCACCACGCTTTCTGACGTTAATAAATCCTTGAACTGACTATAGGTATTAGGGAAAATAGTGATTTCAATACGGCCAGTTGGGTCCTCTAACGTTAAGTAAGCCATTTGGGAACCACTCTTGGTAAAAATCTTACGAACAGTGGTCAAAATTCCCGCAATTTTCACATTACGACCTTTCACCTTGTGATCTATAGAATCAAGCAAAGTCACTTTTCTTTTCAAATATCCTCGTAATCCTTGTAGGGGATGGCCTGAAATATAAAATCCTAGAAACTCTTTTTCCCATTTAAGTTTTTGCAAATTAGTAGATTCCGGAACATCAGCCAGTTTAAATGGTGGCAAAGCTCCTTCATCATCACTTAACATTGAGAAAATATCAGTTTGCCCCTGCGCAGAAGTTGTCTGAATCAAACGAGCATGACGAGAAACATCTTCGATACTCGCAACTAAGGCATTCCGATCACCCAAATCATCCAGCGCCCCAGAATAAGCAAGCGCTTCAAGTGTTTTTTTGTTTAGAAATGAATAAGGAACTCTTTTCGTGAAATCTTCAATATCCTTAAAAGCTCCTCCTTTTTCACGAACTTCCAACAAATTATTAACCGTTCCAATTCCAACACCCTTAATCGCGGCCAGTCCAAAACGAATAGTCTCATCATTAACCACTGTAAAATTAGCCATCGACTCATTAATAGAAGGAGGCAGAATATCAAGTCCCATGGCCTCAGCCTCATTAAACTCAATCACCAAACGATCAGTGTTATCACGATCAGAAGTCATTAGCGCGGCCATAAACTCGGCTGGATAATGACTTTTTAGATAAGCCGTGCGATAAGCAATCATGGCGTAACAAGTAGCATGAGCCTTGTTAAAACCATAACCAGCAAAAGGCTCAATCACCTTATCAAACACCTCAATTGCAAATTTTTCTTTGTGCCCTTGTTCTACGGCTCCCTCAATAAATTTCGTTCGTTGTGCAGCCAGAAGTTCGGGGTTTTTCTTACCCACCGCTTTACGCAGGATGTCAGCTTCACCCAAGGAGAATCCGGCCACCATTCGAGCCAATTGCAAAATCTGCTCCTGGTAAACCGCAACACCATGCGTTTCTTTTAAAATTGTTTCAAAAGTTGGGTGGAAATATTTAACACTTTTCTCATCATGTTTCCCTTTAATATAGGAAGGAATCCAATCCATTGGACCAGGTCGATAGAGCGCATTCATAGCAATCAAATCTTCAAAACGAGTTGGTTTAAGCTCTTTTAAATAACGTTTCATTCCCGCTGATTCAAACTGGAACACACCAGTTGTTTCACCACGGGCCATTAATTCAAACGTTTTCTTGTCATCAAGTGGCAAATGATCCACATCTACTTTGTCACCCTTAGTTCGTTCTACAATCTCTAGCGCATATTGCAAAATAGTCAGATTCTTAAGCCCCAAGAAATCCATTTTAAGCAGACCTAGTGACTCCACGGAGTACATGTCATACTGAGTAATTACAGTATCTTCCTCAGAGCGAGCAGCCAATTGAATCGGAGTATATTTAACCAGTGGTTTATCAGAAATAACCACAGCACAAGCATGTACTGAAGCATGACGCACTACACCCTCCATTTTACGTGCCAAATCAAGTAGTTTTTTAACCTGAGGGTTGGCATCATAATGATTTTTAAGGTCAATTTCTTGCTCTAGAGCTTCATCCAACTTAACCCCCGGACGACCAGGAATAAGTTTAGCAATCACATCTACCTCACTGTAGGGGACACCTAAGGCCCTTCCCACATCACGTACTGCGGCTCTAGCAGCCATAGTTCCAAAAGTAATAATCTGCGCCACGTGCTCTTTACCATATTTTTCCACCACATATTCCAAAACTTCATCACGTCGTATATCAGCAAAATCAATATCAATATCCGGCATACTGACACGTTCTGGATTTAAAAACCTCTCAAAAAGAAGTCCATATTTCATGGGATCTACATCTGTAATATTGAGACAATACGCAATAATCGATCCAGCGGCCGAACCACGTCCCGGCCCCACCAAAATCCCAGAGTTTTTAGCAAAAGCCACAAAATCATGCACAATCAAGAAATAAGTATCAAATCCCATTTCATGCACTGTTTTGAGCTCAAACTCTAAACGATCAACATTTGCCTGATCAGGCTTTTCGCCATATCGCTCTTTCATTCCGTCTTCACATAGTTCACGCAAATAATCATCAGGCTTTTTCTCAAATGGAGTATCAAAAGCCGGGATCAAATTCCCAGCATCAATTGGAATTTCAACATTACAACGATCTGCAATTTGCACAGTATTTGAAATCGCTTCCGGAATATAATCAAAATCATGTTTCATTTTATCTGGATCGCGCATTGATAAATCCGCATCCATGCGAAATCGATCCTCATCATCAATTTTATTGCCCGTCTGAACACAAAGCAAAACCTCGTGAGCCTCCTTGTCATCAGTATTTATATAGTGACAATCATTTGTTGCCACCACCGGCGCTCCAGTTTCTTGCGATAAGGTAATTAATTTTTCATTAACCAAACTCTGCTCCATAAGACGAGGATGATTCTGCAACTCCAAATAAACACTCTCCTTACCAAACATTGCCTGCAATTGTTTCAAAAATGCCTGTGCCTCCTCTAAGCGATTAGCTAAAAGCATTTTGGGCAAGTCACCATTCAAGCAACCCGTAAGAGCAATAATTCCTTCTGAAAAATCATTCAAAAGCTCCATATCAACCCGTGGCTTGTAATAAAAACCTTCCAGATGAGCTTTGCTAGAAATCTCCATCAAGTTTTCATAACCCTTTTGAGTCTCCGCAAGTAACACTAAATGCCCAATTTGATTATCAATGCCAGCTTGTTTAGCATTTCGGCTAGTAGCCGCTGTATACGCCTCAAACCCAATAATTGGCTTTACATCAAATTTTTTGGCTGCTTTATAAAAATCTACCGCTCCATAAAGATTACCATGATCAGTCATAGCTACAGCCGGAGAGCCTTGCTCCTCGGCTTTTTTTACATAGTCGGCCGGCTTTGGTAAGCCATCCAAAAGACTATAATGAGTATGACAATGTAAGTGAACAAAAGTCATGAGGGGTCCGTGTTTTATTTAAATTAATTAGAAATAGAGTAAGTATCAATGTTTGCTCTAAGCCAGTCATCCAACCAGCGAAAAAGTTCACCCATCCAAGGGATTTCAGCCAAAATCTGACTAACCAAAAAAGTCACCAGAGTCAAAACAATAACTGTTCCAACTATAAAACCAAGCCCCCGGGCCGTACCAGCCATGAAATTATTTAACAAAATCGTTTTAGGGGAAGCAAGATATTGAATGTAATCCTTAATGTCACCGTCCTTAAGCGTGTCAACGCTAATATAGGTGTTATGAACCACTTTTGCCCGAGTCTTTTCAGTTTCTTTTTGAATCGTTACAGTCTTCTTCGAACGTTTTTTAGTAGTTTTTTTAGGAGGCATAGTAACTTTTTTAAGATAGAACGCATCCAGTTTATAATATTTCCATGGACAACCAAAGGTCTTTTCATTAAAATCGCATTGTTCTTTTCCAAAAACATCCTATGCCGGGGTGGTGAAACTGGCAGACACGCACGCCTTAGGAGCGTGTGCCGCAAGGCGTGAGGGTTCGAATCCCTCCCCCGGCACCATAAGACAAAAAACCGCAAAGCGGAGTTTTGTCATTCTAAAAAGCTATTTAAAAAGCCTTCTCAATCTCGGAAATTTTCCATTCATCTTCGTAAACAACCACCGTAAAATCCCATTCCAATTGCGTGCCATCATAATGACCAATCACGCGCACAATAGCCGAATCATCAAACATCTCGGCGTCATTTACAGTAACGCTACCAGGATGATCCTGAATACCAAGAGTAAGCGGAACAAAACCAGACTCATTATCAAAACGATCATGCAAAGAGGGGATGAGATATTCCCCAGCCGCCTCATAATCAAAAGGCGGGTCAACAAGCACGTCATTCACAAATTTTTGAACGGAACGTTTTGGGCTACCTGAGATTTCTAAATCTTCCAAATCTTCTGAAATTTCCTGAACCTCAACCCCTTCACATTCCAAGCATTCCTCACACTCGGCACAAGGAGCGCACGACTGGGTGATAAAAAAATAACCGCCAACCAAGAAGAAAGCTAACAAAGAAACAAATGCAATCAACTTAGAAGCAGGTAAAAATAGTTTTAGCATGGCATGGGTGAATTTAAGAATATCAACTATAGATAACTAAGTTCTTAAAACAATATTACAAACTTATTCACAATGATAAATATCTTGATCTTTACAAAAATCATTAATCTTCCATTCTCCATCAATAAACTCTAATTCAAAAACCCATTCTAGCTCGTAGCAGTCGCCATACTCACCATTCACATATGCAACCGCCTCGTCGTCGTCGATATCAATAGTATGCACCGAAGTGACATCTGGATAAGCCGTAGACCCATAACTATCAACATAATTAACATAATTAGTTCCATAATTATATTGAGCTGAAGAAGTTAAATAAGTATAAGCCTCACCATAATCAATAGGCTCTTTCATTGTTGCATCAAGAAAATGATCCACCACTTGCCCGACATATACCGTTTCAGCAAACTCGCATCCGCCATCCAGGTCATACTCATAATCCATATATGTAAGAGTTGTAATTAGCCATTCATCATTAGATTTTTCTAATTCAAACAACCAATCAATCGTATTACATGCTGAATTCCAAGCGCCACTAACGCCAACAGTTGCATGATTATCATAAGGCCACACCTCTGTTAGCTCATAATCATCTGGATAACTATTAAGGTAACCGTAACTTAAGACTCCACTCCAAGGATCACTTAAATACTCCAGGGCAGTATCTTCATCGATCGGTTCTTGCAGAGTTAAACTAGTATAGGCAGCCACAACCTCAGAAACTTCATCAAAATCAGGACCAGTATAAGAAGAGTCCAAAATGTGATCATAAGTCTCATAAGGTTTCCTAACATCAGTAAGTAGCCGATAAATCATTTCTGACATGTCACCACGAGTAATTTCTTGATCAAAAGAATCCATTGTAAAAGGAATCGCAAACTCATCAGACAAAACCTCTACATACGGTCTATACCAAGGAGAATCGTCTTGAGTGTCATAGTCATAAGCTAAAACAACAATCTTAGACGCCTCGGCAAAGTTAATAACCGCATCAGGATGAAACCCTCCGCCATCATAACCCTCAACTATATCCATATCATTAGCAAAACAAACATACTTGGTGTACCACTCACCAGCTGGCACATCATCAAAACAAGTCTCTTCACCATACGATTCAAACTCGTCATCATAAGCAGCCTCTATTAACAGCTTGGTGAACTCCGCCCTATTAATAGTGTTATCAGGGCGAAAAGTACCGTCATCGTAACCTTGAACAATGTCATGAGCCGCTAAATGCATAACAGCACTATAATTGTCGTGACCCATAATTAAGTCACTAAACAAGTAGCCATTTGCATTAGCTACTAGTGAGGAGGGGAGTGCCGCAGCCATTACAGCTCCGAGCACACAATAAGAAATAAATTTTCTCATAGTAAGGGGGGTTAAATTATTTTTTAAACCTTAATAAATAAACTAGCATCAAAACTAACACGATCGGAAAACCGATAATTCCTAACAAAACCTTAAATCTCATCGGGAACACTTCGTAATCCAACATTTCCACTGAAGCACCTGAAATCGCTAACTCAAAAACATCACTTCCTAAATCAGTGGAATTAGCATAAATTTTCACAACATCACCTGTTTCTACCGCAACATAAGCAGGCCCAATGTATATTTTGCCCTTTTCCTGCCCATAATCATTATAAGGCACCTTAATAACATCTCCCCAGGCCAAGCCAGACGTTGTTTTAGAAATCATTCTAACTTGAAGAGTGAAATATTTATCAAAACCAAAGTCACTTGGGGCGTCATTTACCTCGATAACTTCTCCTGTTAGGACTTCTTCAACCATAGAGTTAGCATCCCAGGCGTCA
>CAXCBS010000034.1:0-10745 GCA_963980845.1 uncultured Candidatus Peregrinibacteria bacterium
CTGGAACTTCCTCAACTGGGACTTCCTCAGCTGGAACTTCCTCGGCTGGAACTTCTTCGGCTGGAACTTCCTCAACTGGAACTTCCTCAACTGGGACTTCCTCAGCTGGAACTTCCTCGGCTGGAACTTCCTCGGCTGGGACTTCCTCAGCTGGGACCTCCTCGGCTGGGACTTCTTCATTGTCTTCTTTCTTAGGCGGTTCTGGGAATAAGTATCCGTCAAACCCGTTAACTCCATCTTTATTAACTGCTTTTATTTTCCATCTATCAGTTCCTTCTTCTTTGTAAACAACTAATTTGTCGTTGGCGTCTACCTTATCAATGTTTATTCCTTGTTCCCCTTGTAAAAAATCCAAAGAAAAGAACATTAAGTTCTTAGCGCGATCTTCAGGCATTCCCCCTTTTTTAAATGCTTCAAAAAGTGTTGAACTAACTGGCATCCCCTTTAGTTTTTCGTCATTTGCAGCAAATTCCATATTGTAATCTCTCTGTGGGCCAGAAATATCTTCGTAAAGATCAGCCGCAACATCTCCGGGGTTTAAATCAAACTCACCGGCGAACGCTTCTTTTAGGTTTCCATAAACCTTATCACGTTCTTGAGTATCCATGTTTGGCCATCGGCCTGGTCCTTCAGCTGAGGGACTAATTTGTGTAGACATTTTTAAAGGGGTTAAATTTGTTTTAGTTTTAAGTGAAAGTTTTTTTAAACTTCATATAATTATACCTTATTCAAGCCTCTATTGCAAGTCCTTTCCTTTCCTAAAACCTATGCTATAATGCCTTCGCTATGTCAGGACACTCGAAATGGCACTCCATTAAACACAAAAAAGGAGCAGCCGATGCAAAACGCGGAAAAGTTTTTACAGCTCACGCTAAGTTGATCGCTCTTGCAGCGCAACAGGGTGGGGATCCGGATATGAACCCGGCTCTTAGGTCTGCAATCGACCGCGCTAAGATGGATAATTTGCCTAACGCGAATATTGAACGATCTATTAAAAAAGGGACTGGCGAATTAAAAGACGGCTCTGTGATTTTGGAGCTTACTTATGAAGGCTATGCCCCGGGCGGAACAGCCATTTATGTACAAGTTGTAACTGATAATAAGAATCGCGCTGTATCTAATGTGCGCAGTATTTTCACTAAACATGGTGGGAATTTAGGTGAAAACGGATGTGTGGCCTGGATGTTTAAGAAAAAAGGCATGATTGTGTTGGATATTGCGGGAATGGAGATGGAAGAAGTGGAAATGGCAGTAATTGAATCTGGTGCAGATGACATGGAAGCGGATGGCACAACTATGACTGTTTACACTGATTACAAAGATTTAATGAATGTTAAAAAAGCCTTAGAAGCCGAGGAAATGAAAGTAGAAAGTGCGGATATTTCGTTTATTGCTCAGGATACGGTAAAAGTTGAAGACCCTGCCACAGCCAAAAAAATTCTTCGTTTAATGGAAGCGCTAGAAGATGACGAAGACGTTACCAATGTTTCCTCTAATTTCGATATTTCAGAGGAAGTAATGGAGGCGTTGATTTAATAAGAAGAGGCTTTGATAGTTAGAACCACTATTTTGGTTTTTTTGGGATCCTCTATTGCAAAATCAACGCAATCTTCTATTAATCCTGCTCGAAGTCCTTTAAATTCTGATGAATTAAAATTAACAGGCTTAAATTCATCGTCCACAAGAGTCCACAGTTCTGCTCGAAGCTTTATTACTCCTTCTTCAGGGAAAAATTCTGTATGGTTATCGCTTGGTAAATGAGGGTCCAAAGTCCCGTTAAAAAATCTTTCGTAACTACTCAAAACACTTTGCCAAGCTTGTTCTGATCTTTCACGAGTGATTTCTGGCCCACTGACTAGCTGGGACTCTTCCTCAGTCGGCTGAGGAGCAAAGCTCATTTCTTTTCTAGCTATGTTTGCTAATTTTTCTGGAAGAAATCTTCCGGTAAGGGCTCGCAATGTATTGCTAACAGCTAGCTCAACATCATGCGTGCCTTCATCAAATTCTTCTAGATCTTCAACAGAAGAGGCACTTTGAATAGCTCCATAAAAGCGAGTTTCTAATGCTTTTCTAACCCTTTTCAAAACTTCCTCTCCCATATCTATTATTCCTGGATTTTGAATGATAAAAGTTGCTACTAAGTCTGCAATTTTCTCCATTTTTGAGGAGTCCTGATGAGTTAAGAAATTTACACCAAGCTCATCAAATAGGTTTTCTAAATCTTTGGTGAGACTTACTGGGCGCTCGGACTGGCTTGCGGTGGTGAGGCGCTCGTGAGATTGGTCTTGCTGGGCGGAGAGTTCGGCTTTAAGTGCGACGTTGCGTTCTTTTTCTAACAAACGATCGATTACTATTGGCTGGACAGCCCTAACGATTTTGCGGGCTAATCGAGCAGCTGCTTCCTCGTCCATCGCCTGCGTAAGAGATGCTTTAAGCATTTTGCTAAGACGTCTAAATAGTTGTTGCTCGGAATTAGTAATAGTGCCTTGGCTTGCTTCGATATACTGCATGGCCACGGTTGCGATTGCCCCCATGTCACTGGGTGAAGAAGTGATGGGAAGATCTCCTATAGCGAGCTTTCTGTCGATAACAGCGGCTACTTCTTGTTGGAGGTCGAAAAGGTTTGGGGTGAGAGTTTCACTCATTATTGTTGGGGGTTAGCAAAATTTGCATAAGTAGATTGAGGCATAACAATTTCTAAAACTGGGAATTGGCCGTCAGTTAAATTCACAGCATAAACTTCTGATGATTTTAGGCGATAATAAATTCGGCCGCCATCTTCGCCAGCATCTATTTTTAATTTGATCAATCCAAAAGCCATTGCTTGATAGTCAATGTTTCTAATTTCGGCCGGTCTCTCAATGTGACAATGATCCAGAAAAGCTTTGAAAACTTGGGTAGTTCCAATGCTTTCTAAAATTCTCATGGTTACGCCGGCGTTATGATCTTGAAGTTTTTCGATTTCAGCGGAAAGAGAGTCTGACTCGACTTTTGAAGGCTCATGCCCCCATTCAACGATAATATCTCGCTTACAAAGCTCAACGGCTCTTGAAAATGCCGCTATTTGATTAGGCTGATACCCCTCATCAGGCTCAAAAGAGCTTAAAGCTATAGCAAAAGCATCTTCAAGGCTTCTTAGAACTTTTGGCACGCTGTAACCATCCTGAATTGGACGAAGAGCGAGCTCAGATATTCTTGAATAATTCCATTCGCTTGGCTCGCCGCTTGTTATGTCATCTACAATAATAGGAACAAGCTCTGCTCGAAAAGCTTCGTAATCAAAAGGATTGGGATTTTCTAGGGGTGACATTTTGAGGTGGGTGAATATCAAAATAGGCGCTTATTATTAGCGCCTATTCCTTATTTTGTCAAGTTTTCTAACCTTCCTGGTCCATCATCCTCTGCAGGTCGCGTATGATCGCTGCATCTAATATGGGGGAATCCTCGTTTCTAGCAGGCCTTCTAAGTTCAGCCTCAAGCTTTTCCATACAATACGCAGAAACGTTCATGCGGCCTAGCTGAGGTTCTCCAAATTGTTCTAAAAGAGCTTCTTTAAAAGCTGTTTTTACCGTATCTGCGTCATGTCCATCTTTCAAAATGGCGTCACGAGCAAGAGCTACGGTTTCAATAAATGGATTTTCCGCTCGCTTGATGTCGTCGAGAAGGGCTGTTCTTCGTACATCTAAAATAAACTGCCCTCGGTTAAATTCCGGAGCTGTATCGGGGTCCTTTCTAGGGGTTCTTGCATTTGTCATGGTTGGGGGTGGTTAAACGTGGACCTCACCCTACAACTTTTACCTTGTTTTGTCAACCTTTATTCTTCTGTTTGTCCGAGGTCGTGGATTTCGATATCAAAATCTTCTTTTGGCTTAGTAACGCCGTGGCGTTTTTCTTGTTCACGTCGAATTACGTCGATTACGCTTTTAACTCCTTCCTCGAAAACAACATCTTTGATCTTAAATCCAGAGGCTTGCTTGTGTCCTCCCCCTCCAAATAATCCAGCCATGGCACTGGCATCTACCTCGGGGGTGATGCTGCGCAGGCTTCCTGACAGTAATCCCGGTTCCTTTTCTTTGAGAAGAGCAACGATTTCAGCGCCTGGGGCATTGTTGAGAAGCTCGTCGATAATGGCGCCGGACTCTTCCATCATGGCTCCGGTGTCGTTAAGGTCCTCCTGTGAAATAGTGGACCATACAAATTTGTGATCTTTGTCGAATTGAATTTTTGATAAAACTTGGCCCCATAATTTAAGAGTTGTGAGGCTCTTGGTTTTGTAAACGTGTTTGATAATTTCTTGCTGGCGAGCTCCCTGATCAAGTAATTCAGCAGCCACAACAAACGCTTTTGGTGTGGTGTTTGAATGCTGAAAACTACCGGTATCGGTGATGATTCCAGCAAGTAACAGAGTAGCGATGTCAGCGTCCATTAATTTTTGACCAGTAACTTCTTCCATTTTTTTGATTAATGGAGCGATGATTTCCGTAGCGGCTGAGGCCGTAATATCCACGTAGTTAATAGTTCCGTATTCAGCGTTACTAGCGTGATGATCAATATTAATAACCGGCACTTTGTAAAACATTTCTGGGTGGTGCTCATAGAACTTGCCGAGCTGGTGTAGTTCGGCAGTGTCTACTGTTACGATAAGGTCAAATTCGTCTAATTGGTCGTGAAGTTTAATATCCTGAACATTAATCGAAGCACCTTCTTCGGGAGTAAGAACAATATTAACTTTTCCTGGCTCCATGTGGTGTTTGATGTCCTTAACATGAGCGTGCACAGTAATCACAAAATCATTGTTGGCCTTAAATTCTTCACCAACTTTTTCAATCATAGGAAGAAACTTGAGGTCACGTGGAACTGGTTCAGCAGAAATAACAGTCACTTTTTTTCCTAACTTAATAAAAGTCTGATAAAGAGCAAGCGCACTCCCTAGAGAATCACCATCTGCCGGAGCAGACGGGAGAATCAGGATGTGGTTACTCCGTTGAAACTGTCTGATGATTTGGTCTTCGATTTGTAACATATCGTTATATTCTAGATCTTTTTTCGCGCTACGTCAAGGCCTACGCGTATTAGGCGGAATAGTAAACCCAATATTTAATTTTGTCAATTAACTTTTAAATCTAGAACTTTTAGCTGGATTTGTTCACGTCCTTTCCAGTAATTTTTGTCGAGTTCAAAAACGACATCAACAGGTCTAGAAGCAAACAAAGCTCGCTGTAATGTTTCGTAGTGCGAGCCAAATCGGAAAGCAATAGCAGAGAAAGATTTTACCTTGAATCGAAGGTGAGAATGGTCGCGACCCACGGTTTGTAAGTCAGCAGGGTTGGCATTGCGAACCACAAATCGCGGCTTAGGATTTCCTTCACCAAACGGCGCGAGCGTAGCCACTTGATCGGCCAGACTTTGCGTAATTTGACTCAGCGAAACTTTGTAATCGATATTAAGTGTTGGCTTAAGACTTTGCTCGTTTAAATGTTTGCCAGCGTATTTTTCCATCTTATCAATAAATTCAGTCAGTGATTCCACGCGAAGAGTAAAACCAGCAGCTGCGGAGTGTCCTCCAAATGTTTCAAACAAATCCTCCATACTCTGAAGGGCTTTTACTAAATTGAAATTTTCTGGGCTGCGGCAAGAGGCAATTAATTCATCACCGCGCTCCTCCATAACAATGGCGGGGCGGTTGTGTTTTTCAGAAAGTCTAGCAGCTATTAATCCCACGATTCCAGAGCGCCAGTCAGAATCCCATAATATAAGGACTCTATTATTAAGGAGGTTTTGACGATCTAGTCGTTCTTCGGCTTTTTTAAGTGCTTCTTCTAAGAAATTTTGGCGTTGTTTGTTAAGTTGTTCCAGTTTTTCAGCCAACTGGCGGGCAGTATTGTTTTCGTTAAGGAGGAGTTGGAGCGCAAAATAAGGTGTTTCAATCCGCCCCGCGGCATTAAGTCGTGGAGCGAGACGAAATCCAATTAAATCACTGTCGTGTCCGTGAATTTCTGTGATCCCGTTTTTAACAAGAAGTGTTTTAAGCCCTGACCATTCAGTTTTGGCCATTTGCTCAAGACCTTTTTTAGTAATGTGACGATTTTCCCCAACAAGTGGTACGCAATCAGCTACTGTTCCGAGGCTCGCAAGATCAACTAATTTGGTTTGCCAAATAGAAGCTTCCTTGGGTCCGCGGAGCTTACTCATAAGAGCGACGGCTAACTTAAACGCCACTCCAGATCCAGACAAATGCGGGAAAACATAGCCCAGGGCCGGATGCAAAATAGCAATGGCATCAGTCGGCGGGACCTCGGGAATAGTGTGATGATCAGTAACAATCACATCTAGGCCAAAATCAGCGGCCTGTTTAACCTCAGCGGCATTGGAAATACCGCAATCAACAGTAATAAATAGTTTTACGTTTTTATCCTTCATTTCAGAAATCCAACTTATATTAAGGCCATAGCCATCTTGGCGGTCAGGCAAACGATATGAAACTGTGGCGCCAAGCTCTCTTAAAGTATGGACCAAGATCGCGGTTCCACTAATTCCATCCACATCATAATCTCCAAAAACCACAATCCGCTCTTTGCTTTCAATTGCTTTTTTAATGCGATCTATTGCGGTATTCATTCCTTTAAACAAAAACGGGTCATGAAAAGTTACGCTTTCATCGTCGAGATCCTGGCTGAGACGATCCTCGAGCCGGCTGTTTTTTAAAACCCATTCTTTTCCTAAAATAGACATTAAGATTTTTTTAATTTTTTCTCTTTGGCCTTGTTTTCAGCCCAAATTTTTAGCGCCTCCTCAGGGGTGGCAGCTTTGTCATCACCAAACACCCACGTGTGGCGGCTGATAATTTTTTTCGCAACATCTTGGAGAACGTCTTTGAACTCAAAACGTCCTTCCTCCTCGGCAATCACAGTAAGCAGCACTATATTAAAGATAAGATCTCCTAATTCCTCGCGCAGATTTTCATCGTCCTTATTATCAAGTGCCTCCCCTACTTCTTCGGCTTCCTCTAGCAAGTCTTCTTTAAGGTCGTGGATCTTGCGGGAACGATCCCAAGGACAACCGTCTGGAGCACGGAGTTTTTTGGCAATATTAATTAGTTCATCAAATTCTTTCATTCTTTTAAGCTTCGTTAATTTGGGCGCCGCCGACAGCATCTTGCTCGGACAGTCCTTTGGTTATTTCTTTGGCAAGTTGTTCGCCGCTTACCCAATAAATTGACTGGTCTCTTTTGAACCAAGTGCGTTGACGACGAGCGTAAGCACGAGTTTCTTGGCGGATTAATTCTGCGGCTTCATCAAGTGAAATATCTCCGTCTAAATATTGGATAATTTGCTTGTAGCCAAGCCCGGTCATAGACGGAAGTGTTTTGTCATAGCGGGCATAAAGTTTTTGAGTTTCTTCGACAAGTCCTTCTTCAACTTGCTCACCAACGCGACGATTAATACGATCATAAAGAACCTCATTTGGCCAATTGATTCCAATCTGAAAAACCTCGTAAGGACACTCCTTTGTTTTCTTTTGCTCCTCAGTGGTTTTTTGGGTGGTGAGATTAATTTCGAGCGCTCTTATAAGATAGCGGTGGTTGTTAGGATGAATTTTACTAGCGGCCAAAGGATCTAACTCTGAGAGCATTTTATGAAGCGATTCAGCTCCTTCTTTTTCTAATTCTTTTTCAAGTTCTTGCCGAATTTTTTGATCGGGTGGAGCAGTCGGAAGTTGGTAGTTATTTACAATCGAACTAATATAAAGCCCGGTCCCACCAACTAACATTGGAACTTTTTTTCGGCGGTGAATGTCAGCAATTACGCGCTTAGCCTCGCGCTGAAAATCGGCTAATGAATACGGCTGATCTGGGTCGCGAATGTCAATCATATGATGCGGTACTTTGGCGCGAATTTTAGGTGAAATCTTATCGGTTCCAAGATCCATTTCACGATAAATCTGACGTGAATCAGTAGAGATAATTTCACCATCAACTTCAAGCGCTAGTTTTAGACTAAACGCAGTTTTGCCAGAAGCGGTAGGGCCTAAGACCACAAGTAATGGTTTTTTGCCAGTCTTCTCAGCTTCTAATAAGAATGTTCGAACACGTTCAATTGTTGGCATAGCGTCGGCATTCTAGCGCGTTCTGTGGAGGTTGGCAATTTAGGGTGAACGCGCGTTCATTACTTTTTGATCAATTTGCCATTTGAGAGATTTATAATCAGGAGACTCTAGAATTTGCCAATTAGATTCTCGTTCATTAGGGACAAGACTGCTGTGGACTAAGGTGTGACAATTTTTGCACAAGCCAACGATAAAATCCGGGTCGTGGTCGGGTTCAATAGAAAACCGCTTAGTGTGGTGAAGTTGCTCAATAGGGTTATTACAGTTATTGCATTTGTGATTTTGACGAGCACGCACTAGGCGCTGAACATCTCGGGGAATGGCCCCAGATTTCTTAGCTTGGCCTTTTTTTTGCGCGCAATCGGGGCAGACTTTGATGGTAGGTTTTTTAGTTGGCTGTTTTTCGGTAAGAAGGGATTCGAGAACCTCTCCAAAACTTAAGGTTTCTCCTCGCTTACTTTCTATTTCCTGCTTAAACTGACGGAATTTGAGAGCAGTTTTTTCGTTTACTTCAAATGAGAAGCGCTCGCGGGTTTGACTGGTTTTTTTATTTGGTTCTGATATGTCCTTAAGGACACTTTTTGACCTGTAATTTTGTACGCAGGCTTCTAAAACTAGCTGCGGGAGAATTTCAACTTTTTGCGCCCATTTCTCATCGGTTTCGGGAGTGGCAACGTAAGCAACGGTTTTAATTTTACTCCAAGATTGCTCTCCTTCTTCGAGTTGTTTCTTAAGAACTGGCTTATCCTCTAATTTTCGAGATAAACACAAAATCCTATCTACGCTTGCCTCACTCATCCCGGCTAATTTAGCGGCAAATTCATGAATTGAAGCAAATCCGCGACGGCGATATAACCGACGGCGGTAGACTTCAGGTAAAAGGCCGGCAAATTTGCGCATCCATAATTTTGCGTTGTTGCCGTATTTTTTACAGAGACTATAAAGTTCCGAATCTGACATTTTTTCGACATTCATTTTGAGTGATTATTAGGGTGTTTCTAGGCTCACTTTAACAGATTAAAAACTAGAAATCAAGACATGAAAATATATCGTGAAACATTTCACTAAAACTCGCCATAAAAAATATCCGTAGAATTTCCCAAAAATAGCTTGACGTTGTCAAGCCCCCCAGGTAGACTAACGCTTGCTTGAGACCGTAGGCATTCAAATAAGACCTGCCGAGGCACTAAAAATTGGACTTCTCGGGTTTCCCTCTAATGTAGGATGGCCCACCCAATTGCTCTCGTGTCTCAAGCACGAGAATTTTTTTATCTTTATCTTTATCCCTTAACTATGGCCATTACTCGAGATCAAAAGACGGAGATCCTCGAAGAACTGAAGCAAAAGTTTCAGGAAGCAAAAGGTGTTGTGTTTGCACAATACAGTGGGCTTTCTGTAGAAGATGCTCAAGCCCTTCGAAGAGGTCTTCGCGAATCGAACGTGGACTATAAGGTTGCGAAAAAGACTCTCATCAAACTAGCTGCCAAAGAAATGAACTATGACATCCCTGAAGGGGTGATGGATGGTCCAATTGGAGTGGCTTTTGGTTTTGATGACGAAATTGCCGCAGCTCAAAAAGTCCAAGAGTTTGCCAAAAAGTTTGACGCTCTAAGTATTATGGGCGGCTTCATGGAAGGGAAGGCAATTACAGCTGAGGTTGTTATTCAACTAGCTTCAATTCCTTCACGAGATGTTCTTTTGGCACAAATGATGGGTTCTATGATGAGCCCGCTCACCGGTTTTGTTGGAATTGGGAATGGAGTTACTGGCGGCTTTGTCCGCGTGCTTAACGCTTATCGTGAACAACGAGAAGAAGGAGGCGAAACTCCACCACCAGCCGAAGAACCAAAGGCTGAAAAAGCCGAGGCTGAAGAGCCTGCTGCTGCGGAGGAAGCTCCTGCAGAAGAAAAAACTGAAGAGCCTGCTGCGGACGAACCAGCGAAAGAAGCTGCTGAAGCCCCAGCCGAAGAATCAAAAACTGACGACGCACCTGCCGAAGCCCCTGCTGCGGAGGAAGCTCCAAAAGAAGAACCAAAGGCTGAAAAAGCCGAGGCTCCAACTGAGGAAGCTCCCGCCGAAGATGAGGCTCCTGCTGAGGAGGAAGCAAAAGCCGATGAGGCTGATGCTCCAGCCGAGGATGCGTCTTAATTTTATTTATCAAATAATTTAACCCTATTTAAAAATGTCAGACGAAGTAACCCTATCAAAAGACGCAGAAAAAGTTCTCGACATGGTCGAAAAACTATCTGTTCTTGATCTTGCCAACCTTGTAAAGGCTATGGAAGACAAATTTGGTGTCAGTGCAGCAGCTCCTGTAGCTGTAGCTGCGGCTCCGGCTGCTGGTGGCGCTGAAGCTGCTGAAGAAAAGTCTTCTTACGATATTGAACTTAAAGAAGCTGGTTCACAAAAAATCGCAGTTATCAAAGTTGTACGCGAAATCACTCAAGTTGGTCTTAAAGAGGCTAAGGAAATGGTGGACTCTGCTCCAAAAGTTATCAAAGAAGGTGTTAAAACCGAAGAAGCTAACGAACTCAAGAAAAAACTTGAGGAAGCTGGCGCAACTGTTGATCTTGTGTAAGGTTTACGTTGAATTTAAAGACCGGGTGGCTGCCCTTAGGGTGGCGCCCGGTTTTTGATTG
>CAXCBS010000035.1:0-10492 GCA_963980845.1 uncultured Candidatus Peregrinibacteria bacterium
CCGCCGAATTGTAAATGGGCTTTTTTCCTTGGTGGTCAGTTTCTGTTAACGCACCGAGCAAGACTGAGATTTCAAGTTGAGCTGCAGTGGATTGTATTGCCGCCACAACTTCATTGCTCCATTCTAAGGTGGATCGGCGTTTTAATAGGTCGTCAGCTGGGTATCCAACAGTGGCAAGTTCCGGTGTAATAACCATGTCAGCTCCGGCTTGTTTGGCCTGCTCCATGGCTGCGATAATTTTGGCTTGGTTACCATCAAAATCATTAACAGTTGGATTGAGTTGAGCAATAGCGATTCGTGTAGGTTGGCGTTCCATGATGTGAGGGTTAAAAAATTGGGTGAGGGTTAAGATTTAGAGCGAACTTGTTCCAAAAACTGGGCCAACGTGATGCCTATGACACCAGCGTTTACCAATTTTTCACGCATGATGGTTTGAGTAGTTTCTGTTTCAGAAACAGGGGCGTTTAGCGCTACGGTGCCTTCTAAAAGCATGAGCGTTTGGATGCCCTCTTCTGCATGAGCTAATAGATCAATTCCTAAGCAGTAGTCTTCAAGTAGTCCAACTCCGAGGATTGCTTTTACTTTTTCACGAAGTAGGTGAGGTATATTGCCGGCTTCTTCTAAGTAAGTGTCGCGGCTGCCAAAATGATGGATTTCGCGAGTTTCTCCTTTTAAGAAACGTTTTTTAGGGGGAGTAAGAATGCCAGGGTGAACTTTTTCTCCGGGAGTTCCCTTGCGGGTGTGTAGTGGCCAAAGAGTTATTTTGCCACCGCTAGCTTCGATAAATTGTTCAAACCGGTCGGCGTCAAAAGGAAAGCGAGTCCCAGCGCGACGAAAATCTTGAAACTCGTTTAGAGTTAGCTCGGAGTAATCGTCTTTTGGTAAGCCTAGTGCGCGGTAAGTGGCGGCAGAATAGGCGGTTCCTTCTTGAGGGTGGGAGTCATATAATCCAATTTGGTTTTCTCCAAAATAAGGAGTGACAGCGTTAATTGGATCAATGATGCTTTCCGCACCTGCTCCGGGAAGTTCTCCAGTCCCAGGGACATTAGGGTCTTCTGGGAAAAATCCGCAAGTATCATCCACGTGATGTAAATGTGCTCCCTCAGCTAATAGTTTTTTAAAGTCTAGTTTGCCAGCTTGGGTGGCCCAGACTTCTTCTGGGGTTGGTGTGTGTAGTGTTGAGCGTTCCATAATGTAGGGGTTAAAAATGGGAAGTAAAATTAGGCAGCCTCAGCTAAGGCTTTTTGAATATTTCGACGGATTTTATCCACTCGTTGACTAAATCTAGGTCGATAAACTGACCATGGACGGCCAATTACATTGCGAGGGATTTGATCAGCTTGCTCTTGCCAGCGCGTTTTGATTGTTTGTGCGGAATCAGATTCCATTAACCGGCGCTTGCCGGCATAAGCTAATTGGCTTAACGCGCGAATGCTACGTCTCGTTCCCTCTGTTATTCCTTCTGGGGATTCATCAGGATGAAGATTTAAGTCTTCTTCGAATCGACCATATTCATTGGTTATGCGGTGTGATCGAACTACGGGGAAAGAAGCTTTTTCTGGAGTGCCAGAGGCTTTAGAAACCGGGACGGTTTGTCCGTCTTGTTCGTATTCAGCGAGCTTAAAAACAAAGCCCATTGGATTTGGTCGGGCAAGATAAGTTCCCACTCCAAATCGAATATCCAAATCTTCCCAAAACTGTTCTCCGCGTTTTTCCGTGACTCCAGCGCGGAGATCGCGAACTTTTTCTGGGGTTAAATTGTCAGAAATTACAATAAAGAAATCATCAACACCGCGATCTGTTAAGCCATCGTAAACCATAAGGATGCTCTCGGCAGAGATGGCGCTATCATCACGGATGCCAATCGGTTTGCCTTGCTCGCGGAAACCAAGTTTTTCATAAATCTTGGCCGTTGTATTAAGTCCAACCTCTTTACTAATAGTGTCGATTAGTACGCAGGTGCTTTCTGGGAAATACTTGATCCAGTCTGTGTAAGCATTTTCTTCGGCTCCGGCCATGTCTTCGATAGCATTGCCGTCAGTATCGAAAAGCATATAAGCCTCAGTAAAAGAGTGGGCTGTGGTGCCTTCGTCAGGGATATATTCTTCGTTGGGATTTGCTTGTGAAAGATAAGAGGCGAGGGTGTTGGCCACAGCCACGGCCCCACCTTTCACACTAGAAAAGGCAGAAGTTACGGCCGCTTGTTCGCCAGGTGCGCGTCGCGCGCCGAAATCCACTAGTGGCTTCCCTCCGGAAGCCTCCACAATTGCGGCGGCGCGCGACGCCACTCCCGTGGCGTAATCAACACACTGCAGCAAAATAGTTTCAACTAATTGCACCTGCCATAATGGGCCAGTTACGGTAATAACAGGTGTGTTTGGTCCTACAAAAGTCCCTTCGGGAATCGCTTCAATCTCAACATCTAATTTGTCTAAGGAAAGCAGCGCCTCATAAAGTCCGGGCGTTAACTTGTCTTCACTTAATAGTTTGTGCAAAAATCGTGGATCCAACCGAAAATTCTCTACCGTATCTAGAGCGTGTTGAATCCCAGCCAAAACCGCTCCTCCCATATCATTTGGGCGACGGTAGTACATTACAAAAGAGCCGCGCTTATCTGGATCGGTTTCATGAAAAACCGAAGCCATTCGGAACTGGTAGAGATCATTACTTTCGGCATTTACCGGAGAAATGGCTTTTTCTAAGCGGGGGACTCCGCCGAGCCAGCGGACCAACTCATCGCGATGCTCTAAACCACGACGGACTAGCGTCGCGTCGCGATCATTAATAAAATCCTGAAACCATTCAGGAAGTTCTTGCTTGCGCTCAAAATAGCGCGCAACAACGTCGTCAAAATTTGACGGACGGGTGGCAGAGGAGATTGGCGTTCTCATAGCTGTGTGGGTTAAGTGACGATTTAATTCTGACACACTGACGGCTCTGAAAAAGCACTTTTTTAACCATAAAAAATCACCACAAAAACAGCCAGTGCAAACCTTAAAAGAGATAAACGACGGAAGGTCGTCGTCATCAGTTGATTGACGAAAGTCGTTCGTCGTCATACAATGCAGCCGTCATTTAACCCACTAAAAAATGATCACAAACTTACTTCAAATATTCGACCTTAACGACAAAGAGAGAAAAGTTTTTATGAAACTACTTGAATTCGGAGGACAGCCGGCCTCCCAAATGGCTCGCGTTTTAGAGATGCCACGCAATACCACCCGCGACATCTTAGATCGTCTGGTCACTAAAGGTCTCCTTACTAGAACCCGCCGCGGCAACACCCAGTATTATTCGGTTGAAAACCCCAAAAACATCACCCGTTTTCTAGAGGTTAAAAAACGAAAAACCACTGATCATCTTGATCAGCAAATTGAATTCATTGATAAATACAGCGACGAGCTTCAGCCCAGCAAATACCATCGATCCAGACCAAAAGTCACCTTTTATGAAGGTGAAGATGGTTTAAAACGTGTTTACGAAGACACCCTTACTTCTAAGGAAACTATTCGAGCCTATGCCTCACTTCATGACATGTTCGAAGTTCTCCCGGGCTATTTCCCAGAATATTTTAAGCGCCGTGCCAAGAAAAAAATTAAAATTCGTGCCATTTTCCCAGATTGCGAAGAAGCCCACGAACGTCAGGCTATAGACAAAAAAGAGTGGCGCGAAAGTTTGATCGTGCCTTCCAAAGACTTTCACTTCACTCCGGAGGTGAACATGTATGACAACAAGTTCATAATTATTTCGTGGCAAGAAAAACTGGCCATCATGATTGAGAGTGACGAGGTGGCCGAAGCCATGAAAATGTCATTTGAATTGGCCTGGCTTCAGGCTAAGAGATTCAATCAAAAGCTGTCAAAACTGAAGCCGCGTAAATAAGAGCTGAAAGCATTTTTTCAATGTCCTCATTATTCATTTGAATGTCAATATAGAGACGAATCATATTTTGTCTAGATAAGGACTCCTTTAAATAAGCTCTTTGTCTCTCGTAGAGTTCTTCACTCATTGGAGCGGTGCCATTAAAAACTTCTGGCAAAACAATCATTTCGGAAAAGTAAGTTGGCTTGGTTACAGTTTGAAACTCCAAAAGAGCATCACAAAAACAGCGGCAGTTATCCCGCGAATAAGGAAGCTCGCCCATATGAATTAAATATTGTTCAAATTCCGGCTCTAGTTCAGGAGAAATCCAATCTAAATGAATTCCTTGTTGTTCCACTATTTCGGCCAGCTTTTGCAGGTTAATACCTGATGATGGTCTTTGGTGAAGAGTGATTATGCGTGATGATTTCCATAATCTAGGGTTAGCCTCGTCAGCCTCTTCTGGGTCATAGCAAGGAACAAAATGATCCCCAAGAACAGCGTCTGCTGAAACGGCGCCAACGATTTTATCAGCTTGCTTTTTAATATAAGATCCTCCGTTCTTAAAGCTCCATATTTCAGGTGTTTGCACCAATTCTTGGAGCTTATTTGCGAAATGAACTTTTTGCCTTTCGCAACGTAATCCAGCCACTGTGGCTGCCAGCAGTTGGGTGTTAACTCCTTCCTGCACCGCCATTGCTTGTCTGACCTTCGGGTGAATAGTGTCCTTTTTTATCATGACAAGACCTGTTCCGGTCCCGCCAAATCTTTTACTGTATAGAACAATATCCGCCCCCGGGTACATATAATGATCTTGCGCTGCATCAACCACAAAAATAACATCCGGCGCTTCGGCTCGGATTTCTTTCATAATACGATTTATATCTACTCGTTTACCAGTTCGTCTAACAGATGATAAAAACACAACCGGTTGTCCAACCAAGCCTGACTCACCGGCAATTGAGTCTAGAATATTTTTGGACAGATCTAGTTCACCTTCTTTTTCTTCAATTCCACCGGCCACAACTCGACAATTATCTCTGTCTTGGAGCATAGCCAAATACTCATGCGGCGATCCATACACTCGTAGAGTGGGGTAAGACTTTTGCAATGCATTAAAAGCGGCTAGCCAACCTTTTCGGGCTCCAGGAGAAAAGAATAGCTCCTGTTCCCCCCCTGTTGCCTCCCTTCCTAGCTCTTGTAGAGCAGTCATTAAAGTCCCAAAAACGTTTTCTGAATGCGAACTGTTAAGGCGATCACAAATTCGGCCAAACTCTCCAAATAATGCAACCGGATTAGGTATAGAGGCTCCTCTAAAATTACCAACAGGAGTACGAGTGTGCAACGAGCACTGATCTTCAATGAGCTGTCTTACATTTTCTGGTGAATGTTTTGATTTTCTTGCAGCATTAATAAAAGCCAAAGCCAGGTCTTCATTACAATCCAAATAGTCCAGTACAAATTTATCTGTAGAGGGGATTCCTTTTCTGATTACAGCCTCTAAGGCTCCCCAAAAAAGTTCAAAATTATTATTTAGGCAATCAGTAAGTTCCTTCTGAAGTTCTTGGCGGCGAGTTTTCCCAGGGGGATGATCTGTTAGGATTTCACCAAGTCTCATGTAGACAATTTCAGATAAGCGATCAAGAAAAATCTTCCTAAAACCTTCTCTTTCAAGTTCTACCATTACATCCACTTCACCTTGATCTTGAAGAGTTGTTTCCATAAAAAGTCCTCGGTACCCATCTTTTTCCAAGTCAGAAGGGATAGTCCCTTCTCTAAGATGGGGGAACACTTGTGTTCGCATATCTTCTAGCGCTCTTTCCATGTCTAACCTTAAGTCGCCGACCATCAGATTTGGTTAAGGTTGTGATTAAATCACAAGTAAGACAACGTGTCAACCTTAAACCTTCTCAAAAACCGCTATAAACATGGGGTCCATATTCTCCTGCTTGTGAGGCCATATTCGCTCTTCTTTTATGAGCTTTACGCCTCCCTCTAATTTGTGAACAAATCTTTTGATCAACTCTTCGTTTTCTTCAGGAGTAATAGAGCAAGTTGAATACACCAAACGTCCACCCGGTTTCAGCGCCTTAAACAGCGCCTGAATCAGTCGCCATTGCAACTTGCGCAAGTGCCTCACTCGTCCGGGTTTCCATTCTTTGAGGTGCCGCGGTGAATTCAAGACATGTTTTTCAGAACTACACGGTGCATCCAATAAAATCCGATCAAAATACTCCTTATGAGTTCCCCCAAAAGAAGCGGCATTTCGACCCATAATTTTCGCCGCACAATCGTGCTCTGCAAAAATCCGCCGCATGCGGCCGCGCCGCGCATTAGAAATGTCATTAGCCAGCAGTTCGCCTTCTCCTTGCATCAAATCCCAGATAAACAGAGCCTTCCCTCCGGGCGCGGCGCAACAATCTAGCACCCGATCATCCGGCTGCGGATCCAAGGCCAGTACAGGTAGCAAGGACGACGCATTTTGTACATAAAAAAGCCCCTCATCTGTCCCTGGTAGCGTTTCTCCTATTTCCACTCCTTTAGGCCACTTAAGCGCACAAGAACACCAATCCAAAACCTTCCATTCCAACCCCGCCTCCTTCCATAATTTTCTCATCCGTTTTTCATTCTTAGCCGCAAACCTCAAAACTGGTTTAGTGGGTTGCTTCAAGCCCTCCATGATGCTTTCAAAATCACTTGGGAACAGCTCGCGATAATAATTTTCAAATATATTCACAATGGCATTTTACCCCATCTATCACATGGTGTGCCAGAGCGGTGTTCGTTATGAACATCTTGAATCAATTCAACCCCTCCATCATTAGATAAAATTTCAATAACTGCAATCGGGCAGGCCTTAAAAAGTTTTTGTAAAAGAACTCTTCGTTGCTCAGTTAATTCGCCTTCAAGTTCAACATCAATAGCATATCCGGGGCCTTCCGGTAGACGAGTGATATTTTCATCACTAAGCTCACTCATCCCTAGTAGTGTGAATGCTTTTTTGATGCAATCTCCACAGCATTCCGCGCTTTTTTGAATTCTAAGTCTCATAGTTTTTTGTAAAGGGTATATTTATTTCATGCCTAGATTTTTTTGTAAAGTTAAAGTTAAAATGTTATACCTTTTAAGTATTAAAAAATCACTATGCAGATTTGGCTCTACACCTTAGGCAGCGTCTTTCTAATCAGCCTTATATCACTGGTTGGGATTTTTACGCTTTCGCTTAAGATGGAAAAACTTGAGAAAATGCTGATTTATATGATTAGTTTTGCCGCTGGAGCTTTGCTAGGAGACGCTTTTATTCATTTGCTCCCCGAAACTTTCGCTGATTGTGGGTTTGGGGTGGAAATTTCGCTCTATGTGCTAGCTGGTGTGGCCGCCTCGTTTGTAATGGAAAAAATCATTCACTGGCGTCATTGTCACCACCCAGCCTGTGAGGATCACCCGCATCCATATGCCAAAATGAATCTGCTTGGAGATCTTGTGCATAACCTTATAGACGGCATTATTATCGGCGCTGCTTATCTTGTTAGTATCCCGGTTGGCGTTGCTACCACTATGGCAGTTTTGTTTCATGAGGTTCCGCAAGAAATCGGAGATTTTGGGATTCTAATTCACGGCGGTTATTCTCGTAAAAAAGCCCTGCTACTTAATTTTGCAATTGCCTTGAGCGCTATTTTTGGAGCTATTTTGACTCTAATTATTGGTTCTCATATTCATGGAATTACCCACTTTTTGCTTCCTTTTGCCGCCGGTACGTTTATCTACATTGCCACTGCTGATTTAATTCCTGAGTTACACAAAGAAGTAGCGATCAAACGATCACTACTTCAGTTTTTCTGGTTTATTCTTGGTATTGGTGTGATGTTGGGATTACTTCTTATTGAAGTGCCTGGGCATTAATTTTAGATATCAGCTTTCCACAGTCCATGTAAGTTACAAAACTCACGAGCTGTGATTTTTTCAGCTGTTACTTCAAATTCTGCCACTGGATTTTCTCCGGGTTTTAGGTATTTGCGGTAAACCGCACCGTCAGCCACTAGTTCAATCCATTCAATTAAATGGTCATCATCCATTGGGTGTAAGGTTGACCCCACTGTCACGCGAAATCCGGTTGGAATTCGCTCGATAACTGGAACATGCTTTTCTTCGGAAGCGTCTTCCGTGTTTTCAGCAAGCAAGCGCATGGGCTGGTTACAGCATGAAAGTTCGCCCGCGGCAGCATGCATTACTTCTACAATATTGCCGCAAACAAAACATTTATAAGTATCATTTTTATCTGTCATGATTTTTTAAATTAAAAATTAAGCTTTGCCAAGAGTGTCTTTTCCTTTGCTCCATCCAACAGGGCAAAGGTCACCAGTTTGGAAAGCGCGAATTAAGCGGAGTAATTCATCCACATTTCGTCCTACTGCCAAGTTATTGACCATGTAGCATTGTAAAACACCATCTGGATCAATTACAAAAGCTCCTCGCAAGCTAATACCTTCTTCTGGGAGAAGAACGTTATAGTTAAAACTAACTTCCTTAGTCATATCGCTAAGCAAGGGATAGTTAAAATCTCCAAGCTCTTTAAGCCAAGCTTCGTGCGAGTAAACACTGTCCACACTAACTCCCAAAACTTGAGTGTTAATTTCCTCAAATTCAGAGTGTCTTTTGCTAAGCTCAACAAGCTCAGTAGGACAAACAAAAGTAAAATCTAATGGGTAAAAGAAAAGAATCGTCCACTTGCCTTTATAATCAGACAAAGCGTAACGTTTTTTATCTCCTTTAAAATAGCCTTCCAGCATAAAGTCTGGAGCCGGGTTACCAACTTGGAGGGGCGAGCAGCAGCCCTCATCAGAGCAATCGTTCATGTTAAATAAGTTAAAAATAAATAAATTAGCAATCGCCGCAGCAATTGCTACAAACACCTGGGATTTCCAAGAAATCTAAACACGGACAAAATCCATGCTTTTCAATTTCTTTGGAGTTAATAGTTAGTTTTTTAATATCAAAGCAATCCGAAACTTTGCCACAATCTTTGCAGATTAAGTGACAATGTTGAGTGAGATCAGCGTCGTAGCGAGCTTGTTTGCCACGCGCTTTTAACCTAATAGCAAGTCCAGTTTTTACAAGGAAATCCAAGCTTCGGTAAACCGTAGCCAAGCTCACGCTTTCATCACGCTTTTGGACCATCTCGTAGATTTGTTGCGCTGTAGGATGAGTACAGACTGATTTAAGTTCATCCAACACAATTTGACGTTGTGGAGTCACTCGGTAACTTTTTGATTTGGGAATGCAGGGCATTTACTATTGATAATGATTCTCAACAAGAGTATAGTTGATCTACAATCAATTGCAAGCTAATTTCTTTCAAAATGTTCAATACCTTCGCTAAGTTTATCACAGTTCAATTACTCAACCTTGATCCGGAATCTTCTTTCGGGATAAGTGTTCATTTTTTTATTTACGATGTAGTTAAAATCATGTTTTTGATTTTTGCGGTCATGACTGTGATTGGTTTTATCCGAACCTATCTTTCGCCTGAGAAGCTTAGGTCTTTTATGGCTAAGTCACGCTGGGGGATGGGTCATCTTGCCGCTTCTTTGTTTGGCGCTTTGACTCCTTTTTGCAATTGTTCTTCCATTCCCTTATTCCTTGGTTTTATTAAGGCTCGCGTGCCACTAGGGATCGCTTTTTCTTACCTTATTACTGCGCCGCTTGTTAATGAAATGGCTTTTATAATTATGGGCGGTTTTTTTGGCTGGAAGTTAGCTATTATTTACGCTGCGACCGGTATTGCTCTTGGTGTAATTATAGGAATTATTCTTGGGAAATTAGGTCTTGAAAAACACCTTATTCTCGAGGAGAACAAGGGCAAAATCCATGAAAAAGCCATGCCCAAAAAACTGAGCGCTCGCTTACATTACGCCTTGCGTGAAACCAAAGTCACACTCAAAAAACTCTGGCCTTATGTGCTTGGTGGTGTGGCAGTTGGGGCTGGTATTCACGGTTATGTTCCACAAGAATTTTTCACCAATACAATTGGTCAATATGAGTTGCTTTCCGTGCCAATGGCAGTCTTAGTAGGTGTCCCTATTTACGCTGGCTGCAGTACGGTAGTCCCTGTAATTTTTAGTATCACTGCAAATGGTGTTCCGCTTGGGACATCGCTTGCTTTTATGATGTCTATTGCTGGTCTCTCTTTGCCAGAGGCCATCATCCTTAAACGCGTAATGAGCATGAAATTACTTGCTCTTTATTTTGGGGTGGTTACCGTTGGCATTATTGTCATCGGTCTATTATTTAACATCCTTATGTAGTGGAGACTTTTAAAAATATGCTTACTACTGCAATTCTAAAAATTTGGTTGCAAGTAAGCTCAGCCCTCCTCAACGTATCTTCTAGATACGCTTTTGTCGGTCTTCACTTATTTCACTCAAATTTTTAAAATTTCGTTACGAAACCATATTTTAAAAAATCTCCATATGATTAAACTTAATGACAAAGCTCCTAGCTTTACTCTCAAAAACTCTGATGAATTTAATATCAAACTTTCTGATTTTGTCGGAAAATGGGTAGTTCTTTATTTCTATCCTCGTGATAATACTCCGGGCTGCACACTTGAAGCTCTAGATTTTACCCGACT
>CAXCBS010000036.1:0-10354 GCA_963980845.1 uncultured Candidatus Peregrinibacteria bacterium
AGCTAGAAGGGCCCATCCACCCCCGGCACAAAGTCTCACATTTCTTCTGTAGTTATAAAAAAATCGGCTGCCCGATCCTCTCTTTTAGACACAAATCTCCCAGGGTGCGAAACCTCTGAGAGTAGAGAGAACGGCGTTGCCGTTTGTTGAGTTCTTTTTCTTTGTGGGAGACTCACTCATCCCGTCCTTGCTTTATGGTCACATATTACATAAATGTGTCAAATTTGTCAACCCCTTTTTCATAAAAAGCTTTACACACCTGTTATTTAGCCTTTTTCAAAGCCCCAACTAGCATTTTTGCTTCATCTTCATTGATGCCTTCAATGGACAAAAAGTCTTTACTAGAGAGACCTTTTAGCTGTTCAACTTCTACTAAATTTACGGTAGCTAGTTTTTCAACTAACTCAGCTGAAACACCATCTAACTCGCTAACATGGGCAATTTTCTCCTTAACTGGAGCTTTGTCCGCACGAGGTTTGCCAGGAGCAGATGCTCCTTCAGATAATTCAACGGCATCTAAAATATCAATCTCCCATCCCGTAAGAATAGAGGCTAAACGTACATTTTGACCCTGTTTACCAATGGCCAATGGCCTTTGATCTGGAGCTACATAAACTGAAGCACGTTTATTACTGTCATTAAGCTTGATATGAGTAACTTTCGAGGGAGCAAGAGCGGTCGAAATATATTTAGCTGGCTCTTCTGAAAATTCAATAACATCAATTCTTTCTCCGCTGAGCTCATCCATAACGGCTTGAATACGAACACCTTTTTGTCCGACACAAGCGCCAATTGGATCTACTTTTTCATCATTAGAAGTAACTGCTACCTTACAACGTACACCAGCATCACGAGCTACTCCTTTCACCTCAACAATCCCTTCTTTAATCTCAGGAATTTCTAATTCTAGTAATTTTTGAACTAATTTAGGATGAGTTCGAGAAATAAGAAGTTGTGGCCCCTTGGTAGTTTTAATAACTTTATCAAGGTAAAGCTTGATGCGTTGTCCACCGTAATATCTTTCGCCAGGGATCTGGTGCTCAGGTGGTAGGAAAGTTGTGATTGATCCTAAATCAACGTAAACATTACGATCATCAACACGGTGAATTAAAGCGTTAATAAGCTCATTTTCGCGATCTTTGAAGGTTTCGTACATCATGTCACGTTCTGCTTCTTGTAGTCTCTGAATAATCACTTGTTTAGCAGATTGAGCAGCAATTCGTCCGTAGCTAGCAGGCGTCACATCAGTTTTTAGTTCATCGCCAACTTTTACGTTTTTCTTAATTTTTTTCGCGTCTTTAAGTGAAATTTGAGTATCCTCGTCTTCAACTTCTTTTACAACCTCTTGAACTAGCAAAACTGTGGCAAAATTAGCCCCATCACTTAACTTGATTTCGACATTTTGTTCGCGATTACCATAATCTTTGCGATACGCAGCCTTGAGGGCGGCCTTTACAGTGTCGAGAACAACATCTTTGGGAAGATTTTTTTCTTCGCAGAGCTCATTGAGAGCTGATAAAAACTGTGATTGCATTTAAAATAAATTTTAAGAATTTAAAGAAAACCGCAGGATTTATAATCCTACGTTAATTTCACCCCTACTTTAGTATGGGATTTGTTTTTTGTCAAGCACGGACCGAACAGTGCTTACAGAGAACCCGCGTGAGGCCAAAAACTGATACATTTTTTGTCGTGTTTTTAACCTGGAACTACGCTTTTCTAATAGCTCTGAAGCGAGTGGTAATTCATCAAACTCTTGTCCGGCTGGACTATCCCAAAACTTATCTAAAACATCCCTTGAAATACCCTTTTTGCGCAATTCTTGATTTAAACCATAGCGTCCCCGTGGTTTAAGACGAGTTCGTTCGGCGATAAACCGTTCGGCAAAACTTAAATCATCTAAATATTTTAACTCGCTAAGCCGCTCCGTAACTTTCAAAATTGCCTGATCGTGATATTCAGCGGCCTCGGAAAACCGATTAACCCGGATTTTTAACTTATCCTGCAAACCTTTAACCGTATAGGCCCGCCTACCTAGCAGGCCCAGGGAATAGTGCATGAGTTTTTCGTAAAGTTCCTCCATTATTATAAAGATTTAACCTTAGCAGAAATGCTTTTAGCTAGCTCTTTCATGATTTTTGGATTTTCTTCGAGGAATTTTTTGGATTTTTCACGACCTTGACCTAATTTAAGTTCACCGTAACTGTAAAATGCGCCGGCTCGATGCACAAAATCATACTGTGTACCTAAATCAAGTAAGTCACCGGTGTAGGAAATCCCCTTGGAATACATAATATCAAATTCAGCCACCTTAAATGGTGGGGCAATCTTGTTTTTAACAACCTTAACTCGAACACGATTACCAGTAAGAGTTTTACCGCTTTCGTTACTGCCTTCGATTTGGCCAATGCGACGAATATCCATGCGGACCGAAGAATAAAATTTAAGAGCATTACCACCAGTAGTGGTCTCGGGATTACCATACATAACCCCAATTTTCATCCGAATTTGGTTAATGAAAATAACAGAAACCTTGGATTTACTGATTGCGCTGGTTAGCTTGCGAAGAGCCTGACTCATAAGTCGAGCTTGAAGTCCCATATGTGAATCCCCCATTTCGCCTTCTATTTCAGCCCTTGGAGTAAGAGCAGCCACAGAATCTACCACAATAATATCAACAGCATTAGAGCGGACTAATGTTTCGGTGATTTCAAGCGCTTGCTCGCCATTATCAGGCTGAGAAACTAATAAATCATCGGTATTAACACCAATTTTGTGAGCATATTGAGGATCGAGAGCGTGTTCAGCGTCAACAAAAGCAGCTTGGCCGCCTAGTTTCTGTGTTTCCGCAATTATGTGCAAAGCTAGAGTTGTTTTGCCAGAAGATTCAGGCCCATAGATTTCGATAACGCGGCCTTTTGGAACACCGCCGCCTAACGCTAAATCTAGCGAAAGAGAGCCGGTGGGAATGGTTTCAACTTCGATAGATTTGGCCTCGCCCATACGCATGATTGCGCCTTTGCCAAAGTTTTTTTCTATCTGGGATAAAGCTAAGTTGAGTGCTTTTTTCTTAGGATCGTCAGCCATTTTGAGAGGGTTAAATTATGGTGAGAGCGCCCTCACTATAGGTGAGCCGAAACTCACTGTCAACATTATTTTTTTGACACCTTATTTATACACCAAACATATTACAAACCTCTAACAAAAAGATTAAAAAAATACGAGAAAAATAGTGCTCTTCTGTTAAGAGGTTTTTAATCGCTTGACAGAGATAAGGTAAGTTTACGCCATGCTAATACTCAAGTTTTAGGCCGCGTCCAAAATGACCCTGACTTACCACTGTAATTCCAGGTTTCTCGGTAACTTCCCCAATAATTTGAGCGGGAATATTATGTTTGCGAGCAATGGCTGAAACCTTGGATGTTTCATCAGGAGCAACAATAAGCATCATTCCAACACCCATGTTCCAGGCACGATAGGCCTCGCGGTCCTCGACATTACCTAATTTTTGCAGAGCCAGCATGGCTGGATGAGGAGGAAAAGCATGATCAACCAAAGCTCCTCTTTTAACGTTTTTCAAAACACGCTCCAAATTACCAGGAATACCTCCACCAGTATTATGAACAATAGCCTTAGGATGCACATGAGCTTCACCTTTTCGGAAGCGTCCAATCATTTCCAAAACACAATTATGATAAACCCAACACGGAGTTAAAACTGCCTCGCCCCAAGTTTGGGCTTTGTTGAATTTCTTGCGATACCAGGTTGGGCCGTGAGCTTTTTTAAGAACGTGACGCACTAATGAAAATCCATTAGAACGGAACCCTCGGCTCTGCAAGGCCATAATTTTATCGCCAGGACGAATGTGCATGCCAGTAATAAATTTGTGTTTTTCAACCACACCAACGGCCGAAGCATTCCAAACAGTTCCTTTCACCTGATCGCGTAATTCCGCAATTTCGCCACCAACAATAGCCACATTTTGTTCACGACAAGCCTCAGCAAGGCCTTCCATTAAATCACCAATAATTTTGGCATCTACTTTTTTGATATCAATAGTATTGGTCATGGAAACCAATTCTGCACCAACACAAATCGCATCATCAGCGACCATGGCTAAAAGGTCATAACCCAAGGTTTTGTAGCGTCCGGTTTCTTCGGCAATCATGATTTTACTCCCCACACCATCATCGTTTTGAACCAGATAAAAATCTCCCATATCAATTGCTCCGGTAAATCCTCCTTCTAATTTTATTGGGGCACCAAACATTCCCTTGCGAGAAACATGAGTGGAAAGAGCGGCTTTGTAAGCTTTTTTAGAAGCTTTGTCGCCAGCGTCAATATCGACTCCAGCGGCTTTGTAAGTTGATTTTGAGGGCATAAATTATAAGTTAATGTATTTCAAAAAATTCTATGTCGCCAAGAATGGCGCTAGGGGTAACTTCTGGGGCAGCGTCGGGGGCTTCCATTGAAATTTCATAACCGCTTTGTTCGCGGTCAGCAACTATTTTACCTTCATTTAAAACCACGACGCGACGACCCAATTGGTCAACTAAATCGCGGTTGTGAGTGGCCAGTAATACAGTGGCTCCTCCTTCACTGATTTGCAGGAGTAATTTGAGAATTTCTTGTGAGTTCCAATAGTCAAGATTGCCGGTTGGTTCGTCGGCAATAAGCAGGCGAGGATTGTGGACCATGGCCCGGGCAATAGCCGTACGTTGTCCTTCTCCACCAGCTAACTGGCGAGGGAATTTACCTTCGTGATCTAGCATCCCAACTAAGTCGAGCACTTCATAAACGCGTTCGCGAATATTTTCTTCGGCTTCGCCACACACCTCCAGCGCGAACGCCACATTCTCATAAACAGTTTTATTTGGCAGCAATTTATAATCCTGGAAAACCATACCAACCTTGCGTCGAAATTCCTGCAAAGCCGCCTCTTTAAAGCGCGTAATTTCATATCCATCAACCAAAATAGACCCAGAATCAATCTTAAGATCGCCAATCAAAGCGTGTAATAAAGTTGATTTCCCAGCCCCAGATGGTCCGACCAAAGTTACAAAATCACCGCCATCAACTTCGAGGTCAACGTGATTCAAGACATAATGTTCTCCGTATTTTTTTACAACGTTTTCAAATTGGATCATTGATGGAATTTTTTATGCACCTCGCGGAGCTTTTTGTTGGTTAGATGAGTGTAGATTTGAGTGGTTGTGATAGACGCGTGCCCAAGTAGGTCTTGGACAGAGCGCAGGTCTGCCCCCTGGAATAACAGGTTTGTAGCAAACGAATGTCGCAACGTGTGGGGCGTAACCTTTTTAATAATACCAGCTTGTCGCGTAGTTTTCCTTATAATATTTTGAATTGAGACCTCAGTGAGGCGTTTTTTTTCATGAAGATTTAACGTTTCACCTGAACGGCAACGACCAGTATTAATAAAAATCGGTTGCCAATTATCCTGGCGAATGGCGAGATAACGCTCTAGCCACTCCACGCAACGGTCTGATAAAAACACAATGCGTGGTTTGCGCCCTTTTCCGCGCACCATGAACTCTTGGCGTTTAAGGTCGACCTGATCACGATTAAGACTGGTTAACTCGCTAACACGCAACCCTGTTGAAAAAAGTGTCTCTAAAATAGCTCGATCGCGCAGTCCGTTTTTTTTGTTTAAATCAACAGCAGAAAATAATCTCTCTAACTCTTCACGAGTTAAAAATTCCACGGACCGTTTTTCAGTTTTTCCAAGTTCGATTTTTTCTGGGGCCAAGCATGGAATATCGTTTTTTGTCAGATATTTTAAGAAAGCACGCAAAGCTATGAGGTGATAGTTTTGCGTTTTTGGAGATAAGGTTCGGCCCCTCTTGTCTTTATAACGATTTAAAAAAAGTCGGTATTTATGAATGGTTTCCAGAGTAATATCCTTGGGATTTAGGTCACCAGACCAATTTAAAAAACGTGTTAAATAATGGTGGTAATTCTGAATTGTTTTTGGCGATTGATTTTTACCAATTTCCGCGTGTTCCAAAAATTGATTAATCAGGGAGGAAAGGTTCATGCCAATATTGTACAAAATTCTACCCTAACCCGCAATAAGTCTATAAATAGTTTCCGCAACTTCGCCACGAGTAACTTCGCTTCCCGGGTTAAAATTCCCGCCAATATCTAGGTCCATAAGATCAAAATCTTTGGAATACTGAACGTACGGTGAGTACCAAGCATCAACATAAGTATCAGGATAAATTTCGATAACTGGATAATCAACTAAAATAATTCCGTAAGCACTAAGTAAGATTTTAAGAAATTCAACACGATTTAAAGAATGACTAGGCAAGTAAGTTCCATCTGGATAACCCTGCACAATTCCAAAACTAGCCGCGTAATTTAAGTATGGTAAATACCAAGCTTCTTCATCTAAGTCACTTAAATCTGGCATTGAATAATCGCCGGGGACATCATAGCCAAATCCCAGCAATAACATTTTAAGGATTTCAACTCTATTAATAGATTGTTCTGGTCGGAAACTACCATTGGCATAACCCTCAATAATTCCTTCATCTTTTAAATAAGAAATCGCCGCCGCGTAACGGTGCGCTTCACTAACATCAGTAAAAACTAAATCACCAGAGAGCGAATCTAAATAATTTCCACTTTCATCTAAACTATAACTTACTGTGAGGTCTTTTATATATCCTACAAAACTGTCAGCTAAATCGTCGCCCGGATAATCCCCTAAATAAACTGGGCCGGAATCACGTGGGGTGTAAACCGAGCAGTGATCTTGTTTTTCGCCATTAACCCACAATGAAAATCCCGTGGCCTGCCCAAAACTCAAAGTTATATTCTGCCACTGGTACAAACTAAGTGGATTTATAGTGCCTAGCTGATGCCAGCCAGACTCATTTTTACAGGTTGAACTAGCTTCGTCAGCATACAAACCAACTTCTAAACCAGCATTTTCATTAAGCCGAATTTTCAAAGCTCCTTCACTCGGATAATCTTCGCCACTCATGTCTAAAATTGTCCCAATTTCTGAGCCATCATCAATATAAACATCCAAGGAAATTGTGCCGTGCTCTGGCATGTTTTCTTCTAAATCCAAACTGTAACTAGCGCTGTCTAACTGGTAATCAAACTCCTCGGGCCCTTCAGTAGAATAGACTGAACCCAAGTAAAATTTCATAGCCTCTTCGGAATAAATAAACAATTCACTCATAATAGCCAAAGTGTCTTCGTAGTTTTCCAAATAATCCAAAAAAGAAGAAACATTTCCGCGCACATATTTTCCGCCATCACGATAAAAATTAGAAACCATTACAATATTATCGTAGTACTGCACCAGGTGTAGGCTGGCTTCTTCTAAGTGTCGATATTTTACTAAATCACTGTTATTAGACGAGGTTGTGTAGTAGCTAAAATAGTCTTTGCCTTCGGTAAGCATTTCCCACTCACCAGTCCCAAAATAACTATGCGATTTCCAAATTTCAAACTGACTTTCAGCCGCAGTTTGCGACACAAAAGGTATTAAATAAGCGTTAATGGTAGGGAGTTCTTCGGTAAGCGAAGGCGAAGCATCGTAAAGAGCTTCGTAAGTGACTTCTACGCCGCTAGTTTCGCTTAAAGTGTCTCGTTCTATTTCGCTCCAAGTAGAATGATCAGCTAGGCCGGAAAGATATCCCCCACTCGGGAAAATATAATCAATATTCTCTTTTAAATCTGTTAAAGAAATCACCGTAGACTCGGCGTCATCAGCCAAAACTCCGGGCGCAAACAACGTGCAAGTTAGAATGAGTGATGTTAATATTGAGATCCCCTTATTCATAAGATTTTTGAATGATTTATGACCGCGCAAAACTGATGTCCTTAGAGGATAAATTTTTAGCACCTTATGCTGTAAAAAGCAAGGACTCTAAAGGGAGGGAGTACCCGGAAAAAGAAGACTCTTCGCGTACACCTTTTCAAAAAGATCGTGATCGCATAATCCACAGCCGCGCTTTTCGTCGGCTGAAAATGAAAACTCAGGTTTTTGTAGCGCACCATGGTGATCATTTTAGAACCCGCTTAACGCATACTTTGGAGGCGGCACAAGTAAGTCGTGATATTGCGCGTTCCCTTGGTTTAAACGAGGATCTGGCCGAAGCGATTACGCTGGCGCACGACCTGGGACACACTCCTTTTGGTCACGCTGGGGAACATGCTTTGGATGAAATGTTGCAGCCTTTTGGATTGTCTTTTGAACATAATAGACAAAGCCGCCGGATTGTAGAAGAGTTGGAACATGTTTATCCGGGGTTTTTAGGTTTGAATTTAACCTATGAAGTTAGGCAAGGCTTGATGAAACATCAAAGCCCTTGGGACCAGGCTGAGGCAGAGTTTCATGGTGCCAGTTTAGAGGCGCAGGTTGTAAATTTAGCAGATGAAATTGCCTATAATAATCATGATGTTGATGATGGTTGGCGAGCCGGATTGCTGCACGAGGATGACTTAAATGAATTGGCGATTTGGAGAGAGGTTGAAAAGATTGTAAAAGAAAAATATGGTGAAATTTCAGATCGCGCAGTTAAGCACGACCGAATGATTAGCAGCATGATGGGGTTTATGATTAAGGACTTGATCGAAACCTCGGCAGCCAATTTAGAGAATGCTGATAAAGCGGAAAATGAATTGATTTCATTTAGCCCAGAAATGACAACTTGGACCAAAGAGCTTAAACAATTTTTGTCTGAAAAATTCTACTTTCATCCCAGCGTTTTAAAACTTTCTGAAAAGGGACAACAGATTATTCGCGATTTGTTTACGCGATATCACGAAAACCCCACTCTTTTGCCAGAAGATGAACAAGCCGCAATAAAAGCTGGGGAAAATCCAGAAATCGTTATCAAAGATTACATTGCCGGAATGACCGATGAGTTCGCGGAGAAAGAGGCAATATCCCCTCGCTAACTGGAAGGAACCTTTGCGGATCATGATCCACAAAGAACCCTTCTCCTACGGTGACGTTACGCTCGGGAACATTACCTCTTTTTGGTGTTCTTTTTCTTTGACTTCTTTTTTCGCGATTTCTTTTTTGGCGCGGCGACTGCGACGGTCATTTTTTGTTGCTGTTCTTGGTTTTTCTTGAGGCGTTCAAACAAACTCATTTCTTCCTGTTCAATATCGTAATCTTCTTCGGAAAAAAGCAGATTGATTGCGCGCTTAACACGGGCGATTTTTTTGAGATCAATTGCTTTGGCGCGGAATAATTTAACCACATCATTGTCTGGGTCGCGGGCCGAAAGACGGCCACAAATTTCAATTACTTCTGTGTATTTTTCTTCGTTTAGCCACATGCCCATAAGCTCAATAACCACGTCTTCCTCTTGTTTACCAATAGTGGAAGGACGAGCTTTTTCTTCTTCGGTAAACACTAGATAAGTCATACGTTTTTTACTTAGGAAAAGCACTAATGCAAAACCGGCCACCACAATGGCGGCAGCATAACTAATCTTGTTTAACTGTAGTGAAAAATTAAAAGCAGCGTGCAAAGCCATGGCAAAAAATAGTCCTTGCATGGTTTTCCCTAAATGGAAAAGACTCTTACTTTTAAGGCCAATTTTGTTTTGAATCCATTCCAAAGCTTTGTGCCGATGCCCGGTCCACTTATCAAGCTCTAACACTGGATTCCCAAATTTACCAATAGCGTAGTAATAACCAACGATTCCGGAAAACACCATGTGGGCCGCGGCCGTAAAAGTTGATCTAAACATAAAAGCGGCCACTAAATTATTAAACTGTCCGCTCCCAGCAATCGAATAAAAATAGAAAATATTTTCAGTAAACGCAAAACCGAGCGCAATCACAAACAAATACCGAATTGCCTCGTTAATAGTTTTGATTTCAATTTTGGCCCATTTTAAATGGCGCACCATATTAAATTTAGTAACCTCCTCAAAAACACCAACCGCAATAAAAGTCATTAAAAATCCTAAGTGTACTTGATTCACGCTGTGCTCAATAGTTGAGTAAAGCCCCACATCGGAAAACATCAACCAAGAATACTGAATAATCATAAGTGGAACCACAGAAAGCGCCCCAAAAATAAAAACTTTAAGCAAAGTGATTTTAGTGGCGTGATCTTTGTTGAATAACAGGTTCATCCAGATAATAATTGGCAGTGCGGCGAGGATGAGCGCAACAGTGAGAGGTCCCGGTGAAATTTGAACTAAATCGGAAAACATTTTTGACTTATAATTTAATCAGTTTATTATATCACTAAATAAGCTTTTTTGAAAGTCCGTTTAACCTCCTTTTTATGTTAAGTATTAGAAAACACGCCTCATTTTTTATTGCCGCTGGCCTGATGTGTGTAGTACTAGGG
>CAXCBS010000037.1:0-10325 GCA_963980845.1 uncultured Candidatus Peregrinibacteria bacterium
AGTAATTTTGAAATTTATCTGATGAGGTATCGTAGGATGTGCCAAACATGGCATTGTAGTCAAAAATAGCGCTTTCAAGAAAATCCCTTGAACTTGCGTCCAACCCGCTCGTATCTTCCGAATTTTCATCAATCATCCCGTCAAGATCTTCGTCGTTAACTCCAAAACTAAAAATAGTAGCAACTTTTAATTTCTTGTCGCTCGGCACATCTGCCAGCTGTTTTTTAAACTCAGTATAGTACTTTTTCGCCACGTCAATTGAAGAAACGGCAAAAATTGAGTTAAACCCAGCTAGTCTACGGTCTTTCAATTTATAAAAACTGTTACGCTTCGTTTTTTGGTCAAAATGCTCGCGAATATAGCTCACGATATTTGCCAAACGCTCTGGCGCGGCAAGTACTGCCTCACGATCGATATCTTTTACCTGTTCATCCTCAATATTCTCCGCTTCACGTGCGGTGGAAACATAGTCAACTTTAAACGGCAAAACGTTTTTATCGGCAATGGCGTCCACAATGGTGTACGTGTGCAATTTAGTGCCAAAAACCTGTTCAGTAGTTTTAAAGTCAGGACGACCACCGGAAGACGCATTCATGGCAAAAATGGGCGTACCGGTGAAGCCAAAGAGATGATAACTCTTGAAAGCTTTGGTAATGGCCGCATGCATGTCGCCAAACTGTGAACGATGACATTCGTCAAAAATCAGCACAATATGACCGTCAAAAATAGTGTGGCCCGCATTTCGCCCGATAAACCGATCTAGTTTTTGAATCGTGGTGACAATAATCCGCGCATTTGTATCTTCAAGTTGGCGTTTCAGTATCGCTGTAGAAGTATTACTATTGGCTGCGCCTTTCTCAAATTTGTCATATTCGCGCATAGTCTGATAGTCGAGATCTTTGCGGTCTACAACAAACAAAACCTTATCCACGTACGGCAATTTACTCGCGAGTTGTGCTGTTTTAAAGCTGGTTAGGGTTTTTCCTGATCCGGTGGTGTGCCACACGTAGCCACCAGCTTCCACGGTACCAAGCTTTTTATAATTCGTGCTCACTTCAATTTTATTCAAAATCTTTTCCGTCCCCACAATCTGATACGGACGCATAGCCAAAAGTTGCCCGTCGGTCGTAAAGACACAGTAACGCGTCAAAATATTCAAAAGTGTGTGTTTGGCAAAAAATGTTTTTCCGAAATCTACTAAATCGGTAATCGGTCTATTGGTCGCGTCCGCCCACCAACTGGTAAATTCAAAGCTATTACTTGAGCGCTTGCCTTTTTTCACTGTACCTTCACTGGCTTCTTTGATGTGTTCCCAGCGCGTGGTATTGCTGTAGTATTTGGTGTGTGTTCCGTTTGAAATAACAAACAACTGCACATATTCAAACAAACCGGAGCCAGCCCAAAAACTCTCTCGCTGATAGCGATTGATTTGATTAAAAGCCTCCTGAATAGCGATGCCGCGTTTTTTAAGCTCAACATGCACCAATGGCAGCCCATTTACAAGTACCGTCACATCATAACGATTCGCTCGCTTTCCTTCTTCGGTGGCGTACTGGTTAGTGACTTGAAGGCTATTATTGTGAATATTATCTTTTCGTAAGAGATAGACATTTTTTACTGTGCCATCATCGCGCTTTAAGTTTTTGATATAATCTTCTTGAATAGTTGCTGTTTTTTCCGCGATGCTTTGATTTGGGTTGGCAAGTTCACTTACAAAAAAATGTTCCCATTCAGTATCGGTAAACTCAAAGTCGTTTAGTTTTTCCAACTGCTTGCGTAGGTTCTGCACAAGATCATCTTCAGAAGTAATGTTAATGTATTCATAAGCCTGCGCACCCAGTTGCTCTATAAACGCACGTTCAAGCTCTGCCTCACTTTGGTAATGCGAGGCTCGCTTTTTGTCCGGTGTATATTCCGCCACAACCGTACTTTGCGAATTTTCCGCGACCAGGTTGTACCTGTTATTGTTTGGCATATTCTTTGAAAGTAAGGAGTTTTCCGCGGTAGTATTCGTACTGTTTTTTGCGGGCGTTAAGTTCAGCAGGTAAACCGATTGAAATATCGTTTACGAGGGCGTCGAACTTGTCGAGGATTGAAATGATGCGCTCTTGTTCGGCAAGGGGTGGAATAGGTATTGTAATTTTCATAAAATTACTCTTATTAATTATTGGCATTGTTCCTCCGCCAGACCTCCCCAACATTTGTAGATAATCTTTTTTACTTGCGAAGTAGTGGTAAATGTAATCGGGAATAACATCCTCAATCTCAAGTATTATTGAATTAATTTGTTGATTAGTAACCGCTTGATTTAAATTCATAACAGTCTTCCCCATATCAGAACCAATACAACTAACCAGAATTGAGTTTGGTGGAAGTAAATTATTTTTGAATATTTTTTTCACATTATCATTTGAAGAAAGCCCTCTGGCAGTTCCTTTGATAACTTTTGAGTTAGATTGCATATCACTTGGAGTGATAAAATCAACATCCTCTCCCCAACAGTTCTTTTGAGATTTACTCGGAGTTCTTCCTGTAACTATTTTTCCTAAGTCAGCAATTTCAACTTTTTGATATCGCTTCCCGTTTAACAACTCCTCCCGATAATACTCATACTGCTTATCCCTCGCCTCCAGCTCCGCCTCCAGCTCCGCCTCCAGCTCCGCCTCCAGCTCCGTAAAGGTATCGAGGATTTTGACGATTTCTTCTTGGACTTCGAGGGGTGGGATGGGGATTTTGATTTTTGCAAAACGTTTTTTTGAAACATTGAATCTAGTGACCCCACTTGCAGTTTTTGCGATCTGCTTCCTAGATTGTTCATCCCGAAATAAATATTTTAGAAATCCTGGTAAAAACAACGTTTTGTTATGCAAGCGAAAGCCAAAACAAAAACTATTTAGATACAACGGTTCATCCATTTTTTTTGTTAAAACTGATGACATTCCACACTCGTCTGGTTTTTCTGATGAACCTGTAAACAACACATCCCCATATTCAATTTTCTTTTGATTTTCGTCTCCATTTACTTTTACAAAATTATTGATATCAGTATTGACAGCAATATTAGAAAATATATTCATATAGGTAACAAATTTTGCGTTACCGTTACTGAAATCATCCTTACTTTTACCAGACAATCCACCGTAAAGCTCGCCGATCTCTCTCAACTCCTTAAACTCCACACCATTTGGGCATAGTTCAGCGATTAGTTTTTCGATTTTGCTCATAATTTTAATCGTTATTTTCTTTCAATATCGGCTACAATCTCATCAATCGCGATACGAAGTTCATTTTGACGAGTAACAATTTTAGTAATTTTTTCGTTGAGTTCTGTAATATCTACCACCTCGCGAGTATCTTCCTTAACAACATAACTTGATACCGCAATATTGTAGTCATTATCCTCAATGGTTTTATTATCGACGACCTTAGCAAAATATTCTTTATCGCTCCGTTCGGTAAACGCTTCCAAAATCTTGGCTCGGTTGGCATCGCTAAGCTTATTTTTGTTTCCACCACGAACAAACTCAGCCGAAGCATCAATGAAAAGTGTTTTATTATCGTTCTTGCTCTTTTTGAGCACGATGATACAGGTTGCAATGGTAGTGCCAAAAAAGAGATCTGGTGGTAACTGAATCACCGTATCCACGTAATTGTTGTCGACGAGATATTTTCGAATCTTCTGCTCTGCGCCACCTCGATAGAGAACACCGGGAAACTCAACAATCGCCGCGGTTCCGCTGGTAGAAAGCCAAGAGAGCATATGCATGGTAAAGGCAAGATCAGCCTTGCTCTTGGGCGCTAACACCCCGGCCGGAGAAAAGCGTGGGTCATTAATAAGAAGTGGGTTTGCATCACCCTCCCATTTTATGGAATACGGTGGATTGGAAACAATCGCGTCAAACGGCTCTTCGTCCCAATGTTTCGGATTTGTAAGCGTGTCACCGTGCGCAATATCAAATTTCTCGTAGTTGATGTCGTGTAAAAACATATTGATCCGGCAGAGGTTGTAGATGGTGAGACTGATTTCCTGACCAAAAAACCCTTGCCGAACATTTTCTTTGCCGAGTACTTTCGCAAATTTAAGAAGCAAAGAACCAGACCCACAAGCTGGGTCGTAAACCTTATTAACTTCTTTTTTACCAACTGTCGTGATTTCAGCCAAAAGCTCGCTGACTTCCTGTGGAGTAAAAAATTCTCCGCCAGACTTACCAGCGGTTGAAGCATACATCGTCATCAAGTACTCATAGGCATCACCGAAAGCGTCTATGGTGTTATCGGCATAGTCACCCAAACGAAGATCGCCAATGGATTCCAAAAGTTTGGTAAGTCTTTTGTTTCGATCTTCTACGGTGCTACCCAATTTATTAGAATTCACATCAAGATCATCAAATAGACCTTTGAGATCAGGTTCACTTTCTGTTCCTTTGGCAGAATTTTCAATATCTCGAAAAATGGCCGCTAGTGTTTCGTTGAGGTTTGAATCATTACGAGCATTTTTGCGAACATTTACAAACAGCTCGCTCGGCAAAATATAAAATCCTTTCTCTTTTACTGTATCGGCTCGCCCAAACTCGGCTTCTTTGTCCGAGAGATTTGCATAATCAAAATCATTACTACCATTACGCCGTTCGTCTTCATTGATGTAACTTGTAAGATTTTCGCTAATAAACCGGTAAAAAAGGATCCCCAACACGTACTGCTTAAAATCCCAACCATCCACGCTTCCACGTAGATCATTAGCTATTTGCCAAATGGCGCGGTGGAGCTCCGAGCGTTCTTGTTCCTTAGTTGTATTTGAATGTGTCATAGTAATTTTTTCATTTTAATGATGTGATTATATCACAACGTCAGGATTGCTTAATAAAGCAAATTCGCCGCTGCATTAGATCTTTTTAAGAGCCTCCAGTATCTCCACCATCGCCAACGTATCCAACTCGCAATACTTTAACAAATCTTGTTGTATCTGATCTTTGTCTTCTTGGCTTTCCACTTCAAACATCATCCTCTTCCAACTGTTCATAGCCATTGAACCGTCTCTGATATTTAGATCCTTGTAAGACAACTCCGGAACCAACACTGGCAACACCGCCTTGATAGAGAACTTTCCTCTAAAATTAGCGTCGACATAGTAATGCTGTGAAAAAATATCCATTAAATCAAAAAAACGCCTATTGTAGCCATGAAAAACTTCAGCGTATTCAGGTAATAGCTCCGCAAGATCTTCGTGGCACTTTCCTTCGAACTTTTTATTCCAAACAATCACACTCCCCTGATCTCCAATCAATTCTCTTAAAGCCTCGGCCAATGGAATCATTGGATTTATCTCCGAGTCAGTATGCAAAAATTCGTGGTGCTCCAACTCCCCATTCGGTTCTCTTAAGATATGCAATGAAAACTGAAAAGGAACCTGCTGATAAGGAGTACAGCCATCGTAAACAGGAATAGCGGTTGGGAAGGTTTCGTAATCCAAAAAATAAAGAGGATAACTCAAATCTCCTAACTTCTGTTTTATCTCTATCGAATTGATCATCGATTGCTTGGTTTGTTCAACATTTACGTGGTTTCTTTGGTACTCGGTTAGCTCAAAGTCCTCGGGGACGTCTTCAATGGTGTAGCAGCCCTCCTCGATAAGCCCTTCCAGCCTTTTGGGGCTAGAACCAATCCGCACAATATCGTGAACCGAATAATCGGGCACATCAGGGTACAAATATTTAAAAGCCGGGCAGTGATTGCTTCGTGATTTGTAAATGCACTCGCAGGGAAGCGGTTCTCGATCATTCTCTAAAATGCGCCGCATATCATTAATCATGAGATTAACCTGCTCTTCCAGCTCTTTTACAGAATCTGTAATATCGGTTATTTCAAAAAGGTCACGCGGGATTATGTCACCTTGCTTACGGAATTCCTTGTTGAGTTCTATTAGATTAACCTGCCCAACGTTATAACCGGCCATTTCCATCAAAATGTACTGAAAAGCGGCGTCTTTAAGATGCTCATCTTTTTTCTTTTCCTTTGAAGATGTGGCTTTTACCTCGTTAATAACCCAATACTCATTATCCTCATCCCAATCCAAAATATCCACCATGGCGTAAAGGCCTTCAACTTTAAAAGTTGCCTGAAAAATGTTCTTTTTCCCTTCTTCCAAATATTTTTGAGTCTCTTCAACCGCGGCATTTTCTCTGGTTTCAACTAAAACTCCACGTGGGAATAATTTGCGAGCCCACAGCTCCACTTCATACCCGTTTTTAATCAGTTCTTTATCAAAATCACTGAGGATATTATCATCCAGAACTTCCGGCTTTTTCTTAAAAAACCAAAAGTAAGCTGGGCATTCTAGATAACGGACAAAGTCGGATTTGGTGATTGGGTTAGAAGTAGGCATTTGGAGAGATTACTTTTAAAATTACTACTAGCCGGCGACGCCCTATTAGCTCTCTTCAAAAAAATCTTCATCAATCTCTCTCACTTCATATGTGTCTTTCACCTGCAAACCAACTCCATACTCGTACATCAAATCAACCAACTTAGCTCCATCAATAAGTATTATCGAATGGTGCGCGCCACGCGCTTTACTTACTGCAGAGTCATCAAAAGAAGAAGTCGTAACAAAAATACCCTTACCTGTATCTCCACTCATAGCCCCAATAAAATTGCGTATTTCCGTTTCTCTAACCTTATTGTCGCTGTAACGCTTCGCCTGCATGTAAATCTTTGAAAGACCTAAACTATCTTCATTGATGATGCCATCTATTCCTCCATCACCAGATTTAGCTGTTTCTATAAAATCGCCATAACCCATTTTTTTAAGAAGAATCAAAACCACCTTCTCAAAATAATAAGGGTCAATCCCCTTCAATTTTTCCAATAAATCCACCTTAACCTGCCCTTCAATAGACGAAAAACCTGAATCTATTAAATCTTGCGGTGAAGCGTTTTCTAAATTCAATTCTTCGGAATCACTTTCTTTCTGGCTCTTTTTAGCCGCTTCGTGCGCTAAAAAATCCGGATCCTTTTTCACATCTTGAAGAGTGAGAACTCCTTTTTCAAGCACCGCCCTCCCCTTATCTGTTATTTGAACCATAGCGCGCTCAGGTTGACTAATAAATTTCCCTACTTTCAACCACCCTTTCCCCCAACCAATCCGGTTTAAAATTAAAATATCACCACTTTTCGTCTTCTGTTTTAATAATTCCTCCGGCAAATCTGCATAATATTCATCGCGGACACGCTTACGCAATTCGTTAGTTTGGATGGCCTTGCCATCACTTAAAACTTCAAGAATCGGAATAAATGTCTCGTGAAACTTTGGTAATTCCATAATTTTGTAGGTTATTTTATGGAAAGTATAGCCTTTCCATCACGACAAATAAACGTTTTCGCCGCAAACAAAAAATCCTCACTATTTATGATTGGTGTGGGTGGTGGTGCCGGAAAACGCTTAATCCGGGGGTAAGTCTTAAGGTCTCCAACTAATTGTGATGTCTTCTCTCTCTGTAAATCCACCGGAAAGAAGCTCTATGTTTTTAGTAAGAATGTCATTCATTCGCACCAAACTTGTCGGAGACTCTTCTGAGAGGTCTCTACTGGCTAATTCCTGAATAACCCCCCACCGAATCACCTTAAGTCCAGTTATCAATTCACCGGCTTCTTTCTGAAAACCCTTAGAACCGGTTAACTTGCCGGGTGTTTTGGCAGTGGCGGCGGAATAGCCGGCACTGATCATGGCCTTACTAATATTTCCACCATTTTCCACCATTTCTGTGATGGCCCTTTTTTGTCTAATTGTACTCATTTTTCTTTCGTGTCAATCATCGCTGCCAAGACGATATAAAAATAAATGATCAAGGTGCAGTTATTAAAGTTGCATTCCTTTCTTGAAATATTCCCGTGTGCCACTTTGTGCCTCAGCGCATAACCCAGTGGATCGCAGAATACAAAATTTATCTGCTCACAAAGATCCTCTCCAAATGTTCCTCTCCATTCTTCCTTCCGAAGCATGGACGTACTTAGCTTTGCTCCCTCCGTGGCAACCTCACGTCGTATCAATGTAATAACGTCCAGCCCCAATTTGCCAGATATATCTAAAAAAAAACGTTCGAACTGTGGGACAAGAATATGCATTGCTGCCGTGTAATCTCGGGCAAAGTACCTCCTTAGTCCTACTTCCACGAGTTTAAAGTTGTTCGTGTCCCATATGCCCCTTCTGTTCAGATAACTCATCAGCATCCTAAAGTTGAGTTTATTATTTTTAAATAGTTCTCGAAAAAGTCGTGGCATCCAATACTCCCTGATAACCCCCTGATTGAGCTGATATTGGTGCATAAAATGCACATAATCTGATTCACTCCCTCCTTTTACTATATCATCATCCTCCCCGAGAACAGTAGTGTTGCAAATTTGCATAAAAACAAATTCCTTTTTAGCTTCATCGATTATCCTCCTTACTCTTTGATAGCTAATTACAAATTCCCCGGCAATTTTTTCTAAGCATTTGAAAGGATCGTCCTCTAATAAGAACGGGCTAATAAATGCTACTAATTCTTCTTTACTAATCGAGACTTGAGCCTTTGCCGTCCTGAGGTCCGCTTGCGCAGCTCTATTGATTCTTCTTGTAATTCTCTTACACTTTTTGACACTTTGGGAATCCTCGGCATCTCTGAATAAGCCTAATGCCTCTTTCATAAGAAATGATGACTTCAAAGGATCTTTCTCCTCAAAATCTAGTGCCTTCTTAAGAGCTTTCTCCCCTGCCTTTTTTTTTGATTCTTGTCCATATTTGACCTTATGTTTGACATCTCTATTATACACTGATCATCTCGCTTACTTCTACCCCTGCCCTTCTTTTACTCCCTCAACACCCCACTGGAATTGGCCTTTCAACCTGTTCTAGCTCTTTTAGCACCACCTCATTAACTCCTTGCCTGCCACCTGGATAATTGCGTACGTAGTTTTGTTTCTCGAATGCCACCTGAAAAGTGAAAGCAAAGTATTTATTCTGCCCTACTTCACCACCTTGACAAGTTTTTTGTTTTGTGTAATAAATAGATCCTTTTAAATTTCACCCCCACCTCATGAAAACCCCCTTGGAAAACCCTTGTCAATTCGATGACCAAGTCGAATGTAATAAGTTTCAGTGTTTAGCAAACTCGGCTGCTGGAGCGGAAGCAGCTTTGGCAAAAGCCAAGCTCTTTAGACAAATAGAGAAGGGAGCTAAACCAGGGCGCCCTGACCTAAGATCACGTGAAGCGGCTGAAACCGCAGAAGCTATTGGTCGAAAAATTGAAATGATGCTTACATGCGCAGCGGAAAGGTGTGAGATTAATAGATAGGGTAAAACAATTGCTCCTAAATTAGCGTTATGCTAGATTAATTCCCTTTTTTATAAAATAAACTTTATGGGGAGAAAGCCACGCATTGCAGTGCCGGTTACTGATTTGTTTGAAGATTTATTTAATGAAGTTGCCGCAGCTATCAATGAACAAATCGAATTTGATCCTGAACTGCAAGCATCTACAAGAGCTAGAGTTTTAGGACTAATGAAAGAGCATGACCCAACAGATTTAGTAGAAATGGCAGCTTTGTGCCACAAAATAGATGCTGTTTTAGGCCCAGTCAGTGAAACCATTCAATCCTCAGCATTAACCGCTAGGCCTAGGGGGCGTTTACTAAAACTGCTTAAAACTAACCGCAGAAAAGTTGGAACCGCTATCATGAGCACGCAGCGTCGAGAAAAAAAATGGAAGTATGCAAACTTGTCCCACCTGAACAGAACCGAAATAAAACAACTAGCAAAACAAGTTCTTTCTACACGATTAGGGCTACCGGCGGCGGCTCCTGCTACAGGCTCCCGTGAATGGTATGCAATAAAAAGTTTATTTAAAAAAGTTGATGTTAGGTTTTTGACTAGCTGTGGCTTAGACAAGGCTTATGGGAAAAGAGCTCATTTTGAATCATACAGTGATTTAGTAGTAGAAACTTTTCCAGAATATAAACTGGCAAATTTATATAAAGGGACAAAAAATTTAGGAAAACCAGTTCTTGATTGGTCAACACGAGCCAAAGCTATTTCTAATACTCAAAAAGCAATTAGAGAAGCTTTTTCCATACCATCGCAAAGCCCCCAAAAAGGCTCTCCTGAATGGAATCAAGTCCGAAATCAGCTAGGGGCAATTATTACCAGAGATTTTACCAAATGGCATATATCCCGAGCTTTTGGGACTAATAATAAGTGGTTTAAATCTTATATGGATGTTTTGTGTGCGGCTTTCCCTGAATATGAACTAAGATCAATAATGGAGAGAAAAAAGAAAACTGAGCTTCGTTGG